>JBJOQA010000001.1:0-4411 GCA_046050225.1 Bacteroidota bacterium
TTTAAAGTTCAAATGTTATATTTGTTATCTATAACGGCTATCGATCTAATATGTTCAATTTAATTCTCTTCGGCCCTCCGGGTAGCGGCAAAGGTACGCAAAGCGAAAAACTGATTTCCAAATATGGATTAAAGCACCTCAGCACCGGAGACTTGTTGCGGTCAGAAATTGCATTACAAACGCCATTGGGTTTGGAAGCGAAAAAGATGATGGATAAGGGGCAATTAGTTCCGGATGAAGTTGTTATTGGCATGATTAGTTCTGCCTTGGATGCTAATCCCGAGGCGAAAGGCTTTTTATTTGATGGCTTTCCCAGAACCGCAGCACAGGCAGAAGCATTGGATAAGTTGTTAGAATTAAAGCAAACCGGTATTGCCGTAATGTTGGCTTTGGAAGTGGGTGAAGAAGAGTTGGTACGCAGATTGTTAAAACGCGGTGAAACTAGCGACAGAAGTGATGATACCAACGAAAATGTAATTCGCGAACGTATTGTGGTTTATCATAGCAAAACGGCTGCAGTTGCACATTATTACGAAAACTTTAATAAAGCGGTTTTCTTAAAAGGAGAAGGTTCGATTGATGAAATTTTTGGTCGCCTTTGTCACGAAATTGATTCGAGAAAGTCGGCTTAATATTTAAAAATATTCAGTTAAAGGGATGTATTTGCATCCCTTTTTTTATGCCATAAATTATTGTAGCTTGTGAAAAATACTGCAATATGGAAGATGCAAAACGATTGTTTATTACCCATCAATTTTACGATTTAGTAAAGCACCTACCAGCCGAATCTGTGGGTAGATGGGGTAGGATGAATGCCCAACAAATGATTGAACATGTGGCTGATTTTTTTCGGGTTTCTACCGGGGAATTAAAATTTGAATTGGTTACGCCTGCCGATCAATTAGAAAAATATCGCAACTTTTTATTAAGCGAGAAAATGTTTAGAGAAAACACAGCAGCCCCAATGTTGCCCGAACAGCCTTTTGCAGTGCGTGCTGCCAGTATGAACGACTCGTTGCAAGATTTACAAACGCAAATTGCAAAATTTCATCAATTGTTTACCGATGGCGTTTTGCAACGAACGTTACATCCGGTATTTGGCGAATTGGATTATAACGAATGGGTGTTGTTGCATTATAAACACCTATACCATCATGCGCGCCAATTTGGTTTGTTGGATGCATAATTGAATCTGAGCGCTATTTATTATTCTATCAAATTCAGCATATGAAATTTTTGATTTGGATTTTGTTGTTACCGGTAAGCAGCTTTGCACAAGGGTTTACTTCGGCAGAAATTGCACAATTTCAGAAGCGCGCAAAAAAGGTAAAAATTGTGCGTGATAATTATGGCGTACCGCATGTTTATGGCAAATCAGATGCTGATGCCGTTTTTGGTTTAATGTATGCGCAATGCGAAGATGATTTTAAAAGAGTGGAGTTGAACTATATTGAAAAACTAGGTCGATTGAGCGAGATAAAAGGAGAAGAAGAATTGTATAACGACTTATATGTTCGAATGATTATTGATTCGGCAGATGCGATGAAAGATTATCAACAATGCGAAACCTGGTTAAAAAAATTATTGGATGCCTGGGCAGATGGCATTAATTATTACTTGGTTCAACATCCCGAAGTTCAACCCTTTTTAATTCGCCGTTTTGAACCCTGGTATCCGTTATTATGGACGGACGGGAGTATTGGTGCAATAAATACCGGGGATGTTACCGAAGATGATGTAAAAAGATTGTTTACCGGTGAAGAAGTTGGTTATCACCCTAAGCAAGTAGATTTTGATAAAATGAATACCGGATCAAATGGATTCGCCATTGCACCACCGCGCAGCGCAAGCGGTAATAGTTTGTTGTATATCAATCCGCATGTTACTTTTTATTTTCGACCCGAGGTGCAAATGAGCAGTGAGGAAGGGTTACAGGTATACGGTGCCGTAACTTGGGGACAATTTTTTATTTATCAAGGATTTAATGAAAACTGCGGCTGGATGCATACTTCCAGCAATGTAGATGTTGCGGATAACTATCGCGAAAAAACGGTATTGCGCGATGGAAAACTCTATTATGAATACGAAAAAGAATTAAAACCGGTTATTTATAAAACCATCGGCATCGCCGTTAAAAAAGGGAAGTTTACGCAGGTTAAGAATTTTGATGTGATGTATACCGAGCACGGGCCTATTATGGCACGTTGGGATGGTAGTTATATCAGCGTAAAAAGTATGAACCGTTCTGTAACTAGCCTAAAGCAAAGTTGGTTGCGCACCAAAGCAAAGGGGTTAAAAGATTTTGAAACAGTAATGCAGTTGCGTGCCAACACTAGCAATAATACCGTGTTTGCCGACAATGCCGGAAATATCGCCTATTGGCACGGCAATTTTGTTCCGCAACGCGATACGGCGCTTAATTGGGGTAAGCCGGTAGATGGTAGTGTTTCGGCAACCGAGTGGAAAGATTTACATCCATTAAATGAAATTATTCAAGTTGTTAATCCCGCAAGCGGATTTATTCAAAATTGCAATTCAACGCCTTTTACCGTTGCCGGTTCAAGCAGTCCGCAGGCAAAACAATTTCCGCGCTACATGGCGCCCGACGGCGAAAATTTTCGTGGAATATTGGCTGCGCAGTTGTTGAAGGAATGCAAACAAATGGACATTGATCGTTTAATTACCTTGGGTTATGATACCCGTTTAACGGCTTTTGAAATTTTAGTACCGGCGCTCGTTCAAAAATATCAGCAATTATTAAAATCCGGCGATTCAACGTATTATCACTTAAATGAAATTATTCAAGAATTGAACCAATGGAATTTTAGGAGTGAAGCTAATTCGGTGGCTGCAACATTGGCCATAGAATGGGCCGAAAGATTGCCGGCAAGTATAAAAAAAGTATACATTAATGAGGGGGAAATGAGTCAAGTGGAAGCTACAAAACAATATGCCTTAACGGCACCGGCAAAAGAAGTATTAGCGGCACTAGATAGAACAGTAACCGATTTGCAAAAAAGATTTGGCACTTGGAAAATAGAATGGGGAACCATCAATCGCTTTCAACGTATTAGCACCGAAATGGCGCAACCTTTTAGCGATTCTTTAGCCAGTGTGCCTATAGGATTTACCTCAGCTGTATGGGGTTGTTTACCGGCCTATGTAAGTAGATATTTTAATGGTTCTAATAAACGATACGGCGTAAGTGGTAACAGTTTTATCAGTTCGGTTGAATTTGGCAAGCGTGTAAAGGCAAAATCTTTATTGGCAGGCGGGCAAAGCGGAAATATGCAATCGCATCATTTTAAAGATCAATTAGAAAATTATACAAAGGGTGTTTTTAAAGAGGTTTGGTTTTATCCGGAGGAAGTGCATTTGCATGCAGAGAAAACCTATCATCCCGGCCAATAATTGCTTCATAGTTAAATGTACAAAAATGCCCTCATTAAGAGGGCTTTCTTGTACATTCGAGGAGTATTTTATTGTTGGGGTGTTATAATTATTTCATCTAATGATTTTCTTGTTCTGGGTGTGCGTTCTCTGCCTAAAAATGGTTCCGGTAATTTTTCGGCTACATCCGGATAACCTACGGCAAAAACAACTACCGGCTTTAGGAAAGAATCGGTATTTAATGCTCCAATTAATTTAGCCGCATCAAAGCCTGCCATAGGATGTACGCCCAAACCCAGTGCTGTTGCTTGCAGTGCAAGTGTTGCATTGGCAGCACCTAAATCATGTTCGGCCCATGCATTGGGCGGATTACCTTCTTTATCAAAATTTGTTTTAGCAAATCCTACAATGAAAGCGCCGGCATTTTTTGCCCAAGGCTGATTGCCCGGTAGCAAACTTTCAAAAATGGTTTGAAAAACCGGATTGGTTTTATTGGCGATAAGGTAGCGCCAAGGCTGTTCGTTGTTTGCACTAAATGCCCAAGATGCGGCTTCAATTAAGTTTTGCAAGGTAGTTAGGGTTACTTCTTGTTCGTTAAAACTTCTAGGGCTATATCGTTGTTTAATTAATTCGTGAACCGGAAAATGGGTTACGGCAGTTTTTGCTGATTGCATATAAAATTTGATGGTTGAAAATTGTGATTTTTACAAGTGTAAAGATAGACTCAATACAACCGGCAACCATTGAACCAGATTAAGAAATCATTCGTTGGCTTTTGTTTTTTTCTTCGAAAGCCCTTTTCTAATCTTACTTAAAAATTCAGGAGAAATACCAAGATAAGAAGCAATTTGATGCTGCGGTACGCGCTGTACAATAGAAGGATAGCGTTCAATAAAATCTAAATAACGTGCTTCAGCAGATTTTGCAATGGTTGCAAAAAAGCGATCTTCTAAAACGGCATAGGACTTTTGTAATAGCAACAGAAACATACGATCTAATTGCGGTAGTTGTTTAAAAAGTT
>JBJOQA010000002.1:0-5900 GCA_046050225.1 Bacteroidota bacterium
GCAAAAACTCCATTGCACTTTCTACCATCCCATTGGCGGTGTCGCCATATCTACTCATAATCCGATCACTCAAACTTCCGTGATTGGTACCGATGCGCATGGCGGTTCCATGTTCTTTACAAATCAATACCAATGGGCTAAAACGCTCGCGAATACGATCAAGCTCTTCTTGGTACTCGGCATCAGTATATTCAATTTGTTCAAACTTCTTCTTATCAACGTAATTACCGGGATTCACGCGCACTTTTTCGATAATCTTCGCAGCAATTTCGGCCGCATTCGGCGTAAAATGAATATCTGCAATTAGCGGAACATCATATCCTCGGCGATGCAATTCGTCTTTGATTTGCTGTAAATTTTCTGCTTCTTTTTTCGAAGGCGCAGTAATTCTTACCATTTCGGCTCCGGCCTCAATACAACGAATGGTTTGCACTACCGTTGCTTCGGTATCCATTGTATCGGTGGTGGTCATGGTTTGGATACGAACCGGATTGTTGCCGCCAATTTGCAACGATCCTACATGTACTACCCTTGTTTTAAGGCGTTTATATCCGGTAACAGATTCACAATACACTTGCATAATGAGATAATTAGTACAAAATAACAATAAAAACAGGGAGTAGTTGGGCAGAAGCCGATAATTATTACTCGTTGAAACAAAAAAAAATTATCAACCCCATAAATTTGAGCGAAACCAATAATTTTCTACCAATCCTTCTCGGGTTGACCGCTAGCAGCTTCGCCGTTTTTACGTAGCTTATTTTGCAAGTTTCTTTCTTTTTGCGACAGGGGCTTTAATTTATCGGCAGCCTCTTTAGGTGTTAATTTAGGGCTTTCTTGCTGCTTTTGTTTTTGAGGAGAAGGTGGCTGCTGTTGCGGCTTTTGTTTAGGCGACGGTTTATTTTCTTCCTGCTTTTTTTGTTGCTTTTTAAAATCTTCCAATGCTAGCTGTAAGTTTTGACGTACATCCGCATCCGCGGGATTTAGGCGCAAACTTTGTTTGTAGGCTTCAATACAAGCTTCCAATTTTCTTTCTTGATGAAGCGCAACGCCTTTATTATAATAGGCCTCAGCCTTAGTTCTATTGTCGGCGGTATGGGCGATTGCTTTATCCCAAGCATCCTTAGCTTCTTCAAAATAGCCGGCCTTAAACAAAGCATTGCCTTTATTATACCATGCTTTATCATTTTTAGGATCCATTTTAAGGGCCGCGGCATAGGCATTTGCCGCTTTTTTGTATTCTTTTGCCTGATAGGCTTCATTACCCATTTTAATCAACCCGGTAACCGATTGTGCAAACAAATGATAGGGCGCAAAAAATAGCAGCAGTAAAACAAAGGCAACTGCTTGAATTTTTGTGGTAGAACCTCGTTTAACAGATTTTCTTTCGTTGATACCTGCGTCTATTAGTAACAATAACAACGCAACTGCTGTTAACCAGGGAAAAAAGGACGAATAAGTTTGATAAGCGCTAGATACAATATTTTTTTTGCCAAGTGTGCTTAATTGCTGTTGAATGCCATTGGCTAATTCTGAAACCGACTCCCCTTGTAAATAAGCGCCATTTGCACGCGCTGCGATGTCTTTCAGGAGTTGTTCGTTTAGCTTAGTAACCACCGGATTTCCTTGCTCATCTTTTTTTATTTCATGTAAGGAAGAATCGTAAATATTTGCACCGGCTGCAGATCCCATCCCAATGGTTTCAATCACCACACCATCAGCCGCAATTTCATTTGCAATTTTCAACGCTTTTTCATCATGATCTTCGCCATCGCTAATTAGTACAATGGCTCTATATTTTTTGTGATTTTCTCCAAAAGCTTGTTGGGCCATTTGCAAGGCATCACCAATTACGGTTCCCTGTGTGGGAACAGCTTGTGTACTGATACTACTGAGGTACATGTTGGCAGCCGAATGATCGGTTGTTAAGGGCATTTGCAAATAAGCCTTTCCGGCAAAAATTACAAAGCCGATTCGGTTTTCGGGCATTTGACTCATTAATTTACTAATGAGCATTTTAGATTTCTCTAAACGCGAAGGCAAGATATCTGTAGCCAACATACTGCGACTAACATCTAATGCAAAAACCACATCCATTCCTTCGCGGTTTGACTGCTTTGTTTCGGAAGAAATCTGCGGATTGGCAATGGCAAAAATTAAACAGGCAAATGCAAGAAAACGAAGGCCAAATTTGATATTGAATTTTGTGGTACTGAATTGATTCGTTAAATAGGCTAATAAGGTTGGATTTCCGAGTTGCTTGGCCACCTTTTTTTTATGCATTATTGTATGCATATAAAGATACCCAAATACGGGTAGCAATAACAACAACCATAAAAACAAAGGATGTTCGAATCGCATGATGCCAAAATTAGATTGCAGTAAAAATAATTCTTAATGTTGGCTAATCTGCAAAAAGCATCATAAAAGTGAGGAGCGGTGCTGTTTTATTTTTCTCCTTTAAAAAAGCCGTATTGGGTCAAAATCTTTTTCAATAAATCTATACGGATCGTTTTTACATCCATGTCTTTGGAAGGAGCCTTAACTAATAATGTGAAAAAATAAGGATGCAAATTCTCTTCCACCCAGCCGGTAACCCAGCCTAATGTTTGGCCATTTTCGTCATAGCCTAAACCGGTTTTGTAGCACAAACGATAATTGGTATTATCTTCTTGCAACATCATGTCACGCACAATTTGTTGCGGACGTTTTTGAAACGGCAATTGATCAAAGTATAATCTTTTTAAAAGCCCCAATTGCTCATCAGGAGATACTTTCAAACTATTGTCTAACCAAAAACTATCTACACGGTTGCCAATTTTGGCATTTCCATAACGTAAGGTATCTAACCAAAACTGCATGGTATCTTTACCAATTCTTCTTGCCAGTTCTTGATAATATGGAACAGAGCTTACTTTAAAAGCTTGTTTCATGGAGAGGTCCTTGTTCCATTCAGGATTCCAGCGCGCTACGCTATCCCACTTAATTACCATATTTTCATCAGTAGCCTTTCCTGTTTCTAAAGCAATGAGGCTATTAACAATTTTAAAGGTGGAAGCAGGTGTATAGCGCGAGGTATCAAACTTCATATTATATACGGTTACACTTCCTGATCGATTATCAAACATGGTGAAACAACCATCAACCTTATAAGCATCAAAATGAACTTTCAACGAATCATCGATAGTTGCTTTATTTACATTACAACTATTCAACCCTGCTAAAACTAAAAGTATCACTAAAATTGGTGCAACAAATTTCTTCATGTATAAACTATTTATTTTTTATTCGCATTCATGTGTTGAGCAGTAGCTTCCAATGCTTGATAAAACTCCTCACCATATTTCCTTGTAATAGATTCTTTCAAAAAAACATAAACCGGCACTTTAAGTTTTTTTCCCAAACTGCAGGCAGCCGCACATAAATCTTCGCGTGGCGAATAATTCATGTAATCTGTTTGCTTATCCTCGCTTTGCGATAAACGTATTGGAAACAAATGGCAACTGATTGGTTTTTTCCATTTTACCTTACCTTCCAAATAAGCTTGTTCGATGGCGCATTTTACAATTCCCTTTTCATCGGTTAAACCATAAACGCAGATACTGCCATTAATTGTAGGCGTTACCCATCCAAACTCGCGATCGTACACATATTTACCCTGACGTGCTAATTCCGCTTTACTTTCTTCGGTGAGATAAGGTAATACCGTTTCATAAACAGCGTCAATTTCTTTTAGTTCATCAAAATTTAAGGGAGCACCTGCATCCCCATCAACACAGCACCCGCCTTTACATTTATTTAAATCACAAACAAACTGCTCTTGTACAATTTCGTCGCTGATTAAAACATTATCTATTGCTATCATGTTACAAATCGTTCGGGTAAATTATTTATTTGAACCAACTGCCTTCCAACGAAAGGTTTGAATCATATGATCCATATCCACCTGCAAAAAATCATGTACCGGCTTAAGTGAATCTGCGTTTGGCGTTACATCAAAATATAATGCGCCTCGCAAAAAATGCTTCGTCGTATCTGAAAGAAAAAATTGCTTTGCGGTAGCTGCATTTCCTCCCACTTTAAAAAACACGCCACTTACACCATTTTCCGTTCGAATTAAACTGTCTTTAATCGAATTGGCCACCACGTCATTTTTGTTCGTTAACGTAAACGCATCCGTAACCATCCTATCAAAAACGTTCACCATTAAAGTGTCTTTATAGGTGCCATTTTCCTTCTTCAACTTATACAACGCTTTACCGCCAACCTCTTTGTAACTCAAAAAGATCTTTCCGTGAAATTGCGGAAAATCAATGTTGCGCCACATTGAATTTTCCGGATTATTATCAAAATAGGTAGAATCCTGAACCACATTTGCATATACCGGATACTCAAATGTATAGGGCAAAGAAGGATCATCCAGCAAGCGATACTGATGCGCGGGAAATTGAATTGCATAGTATCCTCTCTTTTTTGAAACATAAGGTGCGTTGCATGCCGCAAACGCCAATGCCACAAAAAGCCCCACCCAAACAAACATTACCTTTTTGGTCATATTCATGCTATTTTAATCTTCTAACGCCAATGAATACACGTTAAATATCGTGACTTATTTTTTTAAAGCGACGCCACCAAGAAGACTTTTTAATTTCTTCCGGCGTATCGGTTTTAGACTTAATTTGTGCATCCACTACTGCAATTAACACCATATTAAAAATAGAGCGAATACTACTTCCTAATTGCAATACATGTACCGGCTTATTTAACCCTAATAAAACCGGACCGATGCTATCGGCTCCGCCAATTTCTTGCAACAAATTATATGCAATATTGCCCGCACTTAAGTTGGGAAAGATGAGCGTATTTACTTCTCCATCCAATAGTTCTGAGAACGGATAATTGTCTCTCAAAATTTCTTTGTTAAATGCCACCAACCCTTGTACCTCTCCATCACAAACCAAACTTGGATCTTTTTGTTTAACAATTTCTCTAGCCTGTCTTACCAAATTTGCTTCCGGAGAATCGCTGCTACCAAAGTTAGAGTACGACAACATAGCAATCCGTGGCTTGATGTTAAACAGTTTAATTTCCTTGGCAACTGTTAATGTAATCTCAGCTAATTCTTCGGCAGTTGGGTTAAAGTTGATGGTTGTATCTGCTAAAAAAAGCGGTCCACGTTTAGTGAACATAATATACATACCGGCAATTTTATTTACGCCATGCTCCATGCCAATACATTGTAAAGCAGGACGAATTGTATCCGGATAATTTTTGGTAAGTCCGCTAATCATACAATCAGCAGCACCGGTTTCAACCATCATTGAACCAAAATAATTTCGATCCTTCATGAGCTTATTCGCCTCATGACGATTCACTCCTTTACGTTGTCTTTTTTGGAAGAACAATTCACCAAATTGTTTACGTATTTCATCTTGTGCTTCATCCTTTGGGTTTACAATTGGCATATCCTCCAGGTCAATATTATTTTCAGCAGCCAATGCACGAATGCGTTTTTCTTCGCCCAATAAAATTGGGAAGCCAACACCCTCTTCCATCACCAACTGTGCAACTTTCAAAATCTTCGCATTTTCTGCATCTGCAAACAAAACGCGTTTTGGATCTTTACGTGCTTTATTACCAATAACTCGACTTAATTGATTGTCTAATCCTAGGCGTTTATTGAGCGAAACCTCGTATCCTTCCCAATCAGTTATCGGATATTTTGCAACCCCACTTTCCATGGCTGCACGCGCTACCGCCGGTGCAACGGTTGCCAATAATCTTGGATCCAATGGTTTTGGAATAATATAATTTGAACCGAAAGCAATGTTTTTTTCATTGTATGCCATGTTCACAATATCCGGAACCGGTTCTTTGGTTAATGCAGCCAATGCCTTAAC
>JBJOQA010000003.1:0-6043 GCA_046050225.1 Bacteroidota bacterium
CTAAATGAAACAATGCCGGCACAATGATAAATACAATCGATGCCTTGCATTACTTCTTGCAAACCCACAACATCCAACACATTGCAAGCTACTTGTTCTAATAAAGCGTTATTAAAATCGGGTAAAGGTGTTTTGTTATAGATAGCTCTTACTGCAATGCCCTTGGCTAATAATTGCGCAATCAATTCACGGCCTACCAAACCCGAACCTCCGGTTACGAGGATGGTTGGTTGCTGTTGTTCGGCATCGGCACTATTTGACTGCATAAAAACTGATAAATGAATCGCTATTGGATTAAATAAGACTGCAATAATAAATTTGTTTCGGCAGAAATTGGCATTTTAACCCAAAAATGCATGTTACAACAGCAATTATTTTTGTTTTCTTTGTAGCATGAAGCAACCATTAAATGTTGAGCAGTGGCATCGCAAATCGCATTTTGATTTTTTTAAAAATTTTGAAGAGCCATTTTTTGGAGTAACAGTTCAGGTTGATTGTACACATGCCTATCAACAAGCAAAAGAAAATGGTTACTCCTTCTTTTTGTGGTACTTGTTTCAAGCATTGAAAGCTGCAAACGCCATTGAAGCATTTCGGTATCGCATTGCGGATGATGCGGTTTGGGTGTATGACCATGTAAATGCTTCGCCCACCATTAATCGTCCCGACGGTAGCTTTGGTTTTGCCTATATGGATTATTCGCCCGAATGGGCAGATTTTGAAAAAGCCGCCCAACAAGAAATTGAACGTGTTCAAGCCAGTACCGATTTAGTTCCGGCCAGTTCGGCCGAAAATGTGTTACATATCTCTTCTTTACCTTGGCTCAATTTTACAAGTGTATCGCATGCCCGCTGTTTTTCTTATAAAGATTCGATTCCTAAAATTACTTTTGGAAAGATGACCGAAAACAATGGCGTTCGTACGATGCCTGTTTCTATTCATGTGCATCATGCGCTAATGGATGGCTTTCAAGTAGCGCAGTTTGTAGATGTATTTCAAGCGAATTTAAACGGGTAAAATAGCAGCACTACTGCACACGTTGCAAAACGCCGGTTTGGTAACTACCCACCCGATAGCTGATAACCGAAGGCACATCTTCGGTTCCTTTACCGCTGGTATTTTGTTGCGAAAGTTTAATCGAAAAAAATTCAACCCGCATTTGATTGCCTTCTACCACATAATTATCTACAATCGTATTGCCTTGCACCGTAAATGCCCCGGTGAGGGCGTTGCCAAATACATAACTGTCTAATAAAATACCATCCCGCTCATCTACTATCCAATGGCCTTTTGCCGTATCTACCGGTTTGATAAGATAGGGGCGATTATCGGCGCCCTGATCACCGTAAATAATTTGCCAAGTGTATTGGCCAACCGTATCTGCCGGTTGAATAATTAATTGCATCAAAAATTGCTGATCGGCTTTGCCGGCCATGCGCCATTGCATATTTCCCTTCCAATGCCCAACAAAAGCGGCCGGAAAACCGTTGCTTGTTGCTGATTGTGCCGATGCACCAAATTGTAATACAAAAATGAAAAAGATGAATTGTAGGAGTGATTTTTTCATCCAATAAAAATAAAACAATCTTAGGGAAGTTGATGGATTGTCAATGTCAAGATTTCGCCCAATAACTCTGCCGCTAAAATTGTACTTTCAAGGTTCAATTTAATTCAGTTCGGATATGTTGCAGGCGATCTTGTATCATCAAAAAGTGCGCGATTATTTTAAAGCACAAACCAAAACCTGGGAATATTTTTCTACCCCTTCCAATAAAGAGTTACAACTACAGCAGTTTAAAACAGAACTGCTTAAAAATACCTATCAATTTGATACCACGGCCGATGCTTATATCTATGATAAAGTAAACCTTGCCAAAGAAAAACTTGGCTTACAAACCTTACCTGTCACAGTTTATCAATCGCAATACAGCGAAGAACTAAATGCAAGTATTGTTTACCTCAACCAAGAAGCGCATATCGTATTTAGCGGTCCCATTACAAAATTATTAGATGAAGCCGAACTGCAAGCCGTAATTGCCCACGAGCTTACTCATGTAAAATTATACACCATGTTAGGCGGCGAACTCGAAATTGCTGACCGCATCATCACTGCCATTGCTAACCATCGCAATAGCGAAGCGGCACATTACGAAACGGCACGTTTATTTAGATTGTACACCGAAATATTTTGCGATCGCGGTGCTTATTTGGTTACAGGCAATATTGATCCGGTAATTAGTTCGCTGGTAAAAGCTTCCACCGGTTTAGAACGTGTAAGCGCCGCTGCTTATATCAAGCAAACCGATGAAATTTTAAACGGCGAAAAATCTTTGAAAACCGCGGGCATATCGCATCCCGAAAATTATATTCGAACAGCCGCTATTCGTTGGTTTGCCAATGATGCGGCTACCGCCGATGAACAAATTAAAGGACTGATGGAAGGCGTAGTAGAATTAGACCAGTTAGATATTTTCGGTCAACAAAGTTTGCAACAGCTTACCCAAAACATCTTACAACTATTGCTCAAACCCAAATGGATGCGCAGCACTTTGTTGATGGGATTGGCAAAAAATTATTTTCCTGATTTTACGCTGCGCGACAATTATTTGCTCACTGCCGATTTGATTCAATTATTAGAAAAGCAACATGATAGTATTAAAGATTATGCTTGTTTTATCCTCCTCGATTTTGCACTAGCCGATGCGGCATTGGAAGAAATACCGATGGGATGGGCATTTCAGCTAGCCGAAGATTTACAATTGAAAACATTTTTTGATGCCGTCATTAAAAAAGAAATGAAATTGAGTGATAAACGCTTGCAACAATATCGCCAAAAAGCTTTATCCGCTTTCAGCGAAGTAAAGGAAAACGATAGCGAACAGATTTACGAATAACCCCTTTGAAACTTTTTTATGATGGATGCTACCACTTTAAAATTTTCTGATTTTTTACAACATGCGTTCGATCAAGGCAATTATGCCACCGATGACGTCATTGCTTTTATTACACCGTTGATTGAAGAAATTATCAGCTTTCATGAAACCGGGATGGTAGCGCCATTTGAGCAACCAACTTCTTTGTTTATTAACCAACAACGGTTAGATATCAACGAAAATTTGGCGCATCGCCCCACGCATGCCAATGCTGCATTAAAGCAAATGTTTGTAGGCGTTACTTCCAAAAATTTTGATATTACCGGAGCCGCTAAATTAGAAACTGAAGTAGCCGTTGGTCAATCGAATTGGCAAGATTTACAAATTCATCTCTCAGATGAAAAGCCAACTATTCCTGCTTATATAAAAGGATATCAGTGTTTTGAAATGACGGTGGGCCACCATGATGCACAAACCGATATTTTTTGTGTGGGATTGATTTTGGGCAGTATGGCGCTATCGCTCGATTTAAATGATACAGACGACTTAACGCTTTTTGTGCAATACCGCACCAATCCGGTGCAATACAATCAACGCATTCATCCTACCATTAGCGCGTTAATTACCGAAATGACCGATTTAGATCGGCATAAGCGCACCCAAGATTTATATGATGTTTTACATCGCTTGCAACATTATCGCGATTATGATCCCGAAAAGCAAACCGATTTAAGCAGCATCCCCGGCTGGGTAAATAAAGCACTTACCGAACGCCATCAACTCATCTTAAATAAATTACGAAATCGACTGTTTGATACCAGCAGGCGCAACCGCTTGTTATATTACAAACCCAATGCGCGCTTTGTAAATTTAACCGTGAGTAGTGTGCCAACCGTGTTACATTACCAGAGCATTCGCCCCGAATTACTGTTTACTTGGAATGAGGATTTAGCTCCCAAAATTACCGGAGCCAAGGAATTGATTTTAAACAAATACTTACGTTTTGAAGATCATACCTATTTACCTTCTTCATTAGATAAAATTCGTGTAGAAAGTCAACGCGATATACAAGAGTTTGGATTTAGTCAGTTAAAACTCGTTATTGCTTTTTTAAATTGGCATAATTTAAAAGAAGTGGCCGATGAGCGTATTCAAAGTCCGCTCTTACTCATGCCTGTTGAATTAAAGCGCAACAAACGTTTAAAGGAAGATCATTATCATTTAAAAGTGTTGGATAGTGTGGCCGAAGTAAATCCGGTATTGGCCAACCAATTGCGCGAATTATACGGCATCCAACTTCCCGATTTTGTTGATTTAGAAGAAATGTCGCCCGAGCAATTTTATCAATTATTGAAATTGCAAATTGATCAAGCTAACCAAGGCATTCAGTTACATTATATTTCAAAACCACGTATTAAACTTATTCATAGTGTAGCTAAACAAACCGTTAATAACTATAAGCGTAGAATGAATAATCAGGGCGGGCGCTTAAACAGTTATAAGCAAATGAATTATAGTTATGAGGCTACACATTATCAACCACTCGGACTCGAAATATTTAAACAACGTATTCAATCTAAACCTTCGGTGTTAGAGTTTTTAGTGAATGAAGATATTAAGCATGCACAAAATAATCTTACCGGCGCCGATAGCAAAGAGCGCGCCTTGTATGAATTAACCGATAGCGAAAACAACCCGTACAGTTGGGATGTAGATATGTGCAATATGGTGCTGGGTAATTTTAACTATAAAAAGATGAGTTTGGTGCGCGATTACAATCAAGTAATTGATCAGCAACTGCAGCATGATGTTTTTGAATCGTTGTTTAGTACGCAACCCAAAAAATTAGATCAACAACAATGGCCGCTTAATAACCCCGATGAGTGGCATCATGTAATTACGGCCGACCCTACGCAAACCAATGCCATCCTGCAAAGCAGAACCGGCGAAAGTTATATCATTCAAGGTCCTCCCGGAACGGGCAAAAGCCAAACCATTACCAACCTTATTGCCGACTTTGTAGCACGCGGAAAAAAAGTATTATTTGTGTGCGAAAAGCGCGCTGCGCTAGATGTGGTGTTTCATCGCCTTAAACAAAACGGGCTGGATGAATTGTGTAGTTATATTCACGATAGCCAAGGTGATAAGCGCACATTTATTAAAAATCTGAAAGACACGTATGAAGATTTTAGTAAAAACAGAATGGACCTTTCGGGCATCCGCTTTCAGCGGAATAAATTACTGCAACAATTACAAGCGCAGTTGCAAACCTTGGAACATTTTCATCAAACGCATTTACAAATACCCGATGATGCGGGTGTAGAAGTGCGCCAATTAATTCAACGCTTAATTCATTTAAAAGACCATCATTTAAATCTTTCTCCGCAAGAACAAGAGTTACTACCCGGTTATGCGCAATGGTTACGCTTTGGTGACACGATTCAACAATTATGCGATCAGCTGGAAGATACCGGTGCCGATGCAGCTTTGGCGCAACATCCGCTCAGTAAATTAAATGATGCAATTTTTAATGCCGAAAATCCGCTCAACCTTACAGATAGTTTATTGCAAACAGCTCAGCAGGTGTTGCAAGATATTCAACAGGTATTTAGCAGTTTGCAAGTGCCGCCGCAACATGCCCAATACTTGCATCAAATAAAAAGTTTAATTCAAGATGCCGTATTGTTGCAACCTTTAGCCGAACATGATAATTTGAAATTAGCCGTTCCGGGAAATACCGCTGCTAAAGAGTTTGACAAAAAAATCAGGCAATACAAAAAACTGCAACAACAAGCTGCACAACAACAAGCAGCCAATGAAAATTGGACGCAAAAATTTTCTGCTAACGATGCTGCGGCAGCATTAGAAATTGCACGCAAGCATGAGCAGTCGTTTTTTAAATTTTTAAACGGCAACTGGCGAAAATTAAAACAACAAGTACAAACGAGTTACGATTTTTCGAAGCATCAAGTAAAGCCAACCATAACAGCCTTACTCGAGCAATTGCAAGCCGAATATGCATCTGCGCAAGAGTTGATGCAACATCAACAAAATTTGTTAGACCAATATCGATTGACCAATATCGATATTACTTGCATGGGCATTGATCATATTCGCGCACAACAGGGCGACCCCGAATTAACCTATTTATTGTCGCACCCCGAGGCTAA
>JBJOQA010000004.1:0-6395 GCA_046050225.1 Bacteroidota bacterium
ACCGATTCAAATAACTTCAATTGTTCTTGAGCTTTTACACGATAGGTGATGTCTTGCATGGCGCCAATCATACGTGTACCAATACCATTTTGATCGCGCACCATAACACCTTTATCTACAACAACCGCATATTCGCCATTACTTTTTTGGTAACGATACTCTTCCAACCAATTCTTTTCAGTTCCGTTTATTACATCATAAATGGATTTATAAACTCGATCAACATCTTCAGGATGAATATGTCGTTTCCAATCTAATTCATTCTTCATTGGATCACTTGTATCATAACCAAAATACTTTGTATAATTGGATGACCAGTTCAGCTCTCCTTTTCTCAAATCCCAATCCCAGATGTAGTCGTTAGTTGCCTCCATGGCAAACTCAAAGCGTTCATTACTAGCTTTAAGTTCATCTTCCTGCTTCAATCTTTCAGAAATGTCAAATCCTACACCGGTAATTGCTCTTACAGACTCAGTTTGAATAAAACGTGAGGTGATATATAATGGGACAAAAGAATTGTCTTTTCGTCGAAGGTTTACTTCCAATGACTTTTGACTGCCGGCAATAACATTAGATATCCTTTCATCTAACCAACCATTTCCGCCATCATCATAAAAATCGTGTGGTTTCATTATGGCAATTTCTTCTGCACTAAAACCGGTAACCAATTCAAAATTTTTATTCCACCTCAAAAACTTCCCTTCCGGCGTATACATGTAAAAAATACCCGGTAAACTATTGATAATGTAATCCAGTAGTAGCTTTTCATTAAGAACGGTTTTTTCAATTTCCAAACGCTCTGTTACGTCTCTAAAATTCACAACAAAACCATTTACGGAAGGCACATGCAGCAAATTGGTGGTTGTATCTTCTAACCAACGCCAACTGCCGTTTTTGTGCAAAGTGCGTGAGGTATAACCATTAATTGGTATTCCCGGCGAATTTAAACACTGTTCAAATGAAGCTGCAACGCCATCTTGATCATCCGGATGGGTATAGTCAAATAAATTTAAATGAAGCGCCTCTTCTTCTGTATAACCCAGTATTTTATAAATTGAAGGTGAGATGTAAGAAACATTCCCATTGCAATCTAAAATAGCGGTACCATCCGAACTATTTTCAACCAATGCTCTAAATCGTTTTTCGGTTTCTTGCAGTTCAATTGATTTCTCTTTTTGCAAGGTAATATCTTGCATCGCACCAATCATTCTAATTGCTTGGCCTTTTTTATTTCTTACAATAAAGGCGCGATCCTGCACATAGGCAACCGTGCCATCAGCCTTTACAAACCGATACTCATTAAACCAATTAGATTGTTCAGAATTCAAAACATCTTGAATACTTTGTTGAATACGCGCTTTATCATCTACGTGTTGAAATTGATGATAATCATTAATATCGCAGCATTCATTTATTGGATGTCCGAAAAGAATTTGATAACCTTCGCTCCAAAAGAAAGTTTTTTGTACCAAATCCCAATCCCAAATGGCATCAAAGGTAGCTTTTGATGCTAAATCGAATCGCTCATTACTTTTTATTAAGGCTTCTTCAGATTCTTTTCTGGCGGTGATATCGCGGGCAATCCCGAGCATACCAAAAACCTCATTTTCTGAATTGCGCAATGGCAATTTAGACACCAATAACCATCGTTGACAACCATTGTTATCTAGATATTGATCTTCCTTAGCATGAATTATCTCGCCATTGAACATCACATTTAAATCATTTTGATGTCCGCGTTCGCCCATTTTGCCCGGATAAATTTCCAAATCTGTTTTTCCGATGGCCTCTTCTTCGGTTTGCAATCCCATAAATTGAACATCAGCTCGATTGGCAATTAACTTTTTCCCTTCGGTATCCTTTACATAAATTAAATCCGGAATATTGTCGATTAAGGTTTTTAATAATTTTCTTTCATTCGATATCCGTTCTTCTGCAATTTTGCGCTCCGTTACCTCTTGATAGTTTCCAATAACTGCTTTTATGGTTTCATCATGCAGCATATTGGTGGCAGTTCCTTCCAGCCAAACATAGTGTCCGTCATGATGCCTAAATCGGTAAATCCCGCGTTCGGTATGTTCAGGCGTTTGGATTACATTCTTAAACTGTTCTACAATCGCTCCAAAATCATCCGGATGTACCAACTCGGTAAAATTTCTTACCACTTCAGGATAGATGGGATAGCCTAGGATTTTTTGTACAATAGGACTTTGATATACAAATTGTCCTTGTTCATTCAATAAAATAATGGCGGAAGAACTATGTTTGATTAATGTTTTAAAATAATTTTCGCGAGCCAATAATAAGGCCTGTGCCTTTTTTCTTTCGGTTATATCGCGAGATACGACGATAATCCCTTTAATTGTTTCATTTTGAAGTTGGTTATTCCCTTGTGCTTCTAATTGAATAAAATGCCCATTTTTATGTTTAAATCTAAATTCCAACATTGGTGATACTCCACCATTTATAATATTTTCTTTTAGATGTTCTTTAATAACAACAAGATCATCTTCATGGATATATTCAAAAATATTGATGCCTTTTAATTCTCCCTCCTCATACCCTAGCAGTTCTTTTACAGACCTACTCATGTAGGTAATTTTTCCGGTTGAATCCAGCAGGGAAATAACATCAGAGATATTGTAGATCATTGACCTAAAACGGCTCTCACTTTGTTGCAATAATATTTCTGCGTGTTTTTTATCTGTTATATCCTGTTTACTTCCAAAAATTCGGATCAGTTTATCATTTTCAAATTCGGCTCTACATTTTTCTCTAACCCATTTTTCATTACCCTTGTAACTACTGATTTTTACTTCCAAAACAAAAGGTTCATGTGATAGGCTAAAATGTTTCATTAGCTTATCCATTACCGTTTTATTATAATCTTCGTCGTGAAACTGTTGAACCGATTCTATTTTAAGTTCAAAATCATCAGGTACCTCATAAATAGAACGTGTTACGTCGGTCCAGGTAATTTTTCCGGTTTTAAAATTAAAATCAAAGCCACCCACTTTAGCCATTTCACTAACCTCCTGCAATTTACTGTTGGCAGACTGCAGTTCATGATCGGCAAAATGTTTATTAAAAACGATTGAAGTAATATCAGATAATTCTTTTATATAATCTAAATCATGTTGCGTAGGTTTGGTAGGTTTTGCATGATAAATAGCAAAGGTTCCTAAAACATTCCCTTCTTCATCAAAAATGGGTTCAGACCAGCACGAGCCTAATCCGGCCTGAGCACATAATTCGGTAAAGCCATTAAAATAAGGGTGAATGCTTATATCCTCTATGATAACTCTTTTGCCTAATGCTGCTGCTGTACCGCAAGCCCCAACTCCATCACCAATTTCATATTGTTCTATGGCAGTATTATAAAAATCAGGCAAACTAGGTGCAGCACCCTTTACAAATTTTCTAGTTTCGCGATTTAAGATCAGGATACTTCCGATTAGGCCGGGCTCAACTTTTTCGGCTCCAATTACAATTTCATTTAAAATAACTTTAAACTCCGCTCCTCTTGAAAGCATTTCCAAAATATGCGTTCTTGTTTTATCGCGATGTTGATGTCGTTTTCGTTCGGTTATATCTCTTCCAAAAACAAGGATACTGCCATCATTAAGCAAAGTGGAATTAATTTCCATTTCTATTCCATCTCCATTCTTTTTGCGTAACCGTCGATAATCAATTACTGAAGATTGATTTTTTAATTTTTCAAAGTCGATTGGAACTTGTTTTAAATCCTCCTGGAAAAACAAATCGGTTATGCTCAATTTTGAAAATTCGTCATGGTTATATCCTAAAAACCGATAAGCCTTTTCATTAAATTCTAAAATTTTACCAAGGGGCGTGTAAATTAATACACCGTCGAATGCTCGATCTAGCAAGGATCGATATTTTGCTTCACTATCTCTTACTATTTCTGCATTTCGATGCCCCTCCGAAACATCCATTACATAAACCGTAATACCAATTACTTCATTGGCTGCGGAATAAATAGGGGCATATTTATTTTCCCAAAATTGACGAGATAAATTTACATCGCCATATTCCTCTAAAAACTGTACATGTTCGCCATTGAGGGCACGATCGAAATGTGCTTTTGCTTTAACTCGATCTTTTTCATTGGTTATACAGTCAAGCATATTCATTCCAATTGCAATATCAACACCCCAAATTTTCTTCATGGTTTGTTGATGAGAGCTTGTGTATGCTTGATAACAATAATTTCTATCTAAACTAAAGATAACGATCCCTTTAGGGCTATCTAAAATAGATTGAAGTAAATGACTGCTTTGCGCATAATTGGCTTCACTTTTCTTAAGGGAAAAAATTGCTCTTTTGTTTTCTGTAATTTCTTTTGCATTTACAACCACTCCCACAATTTGCTGTAAATGATTATTGGCCGGAGAAAAAGTGATTTCCCACCAATTAGATTGGTTATTGGGCGTTGGCCATTCTAACTCAAATCGAACTGTATCACCCTTAAGCGCTGCATGAAAATGAGTATCGAATCTGCTATGCCTATCCTTATTTTTTATAAAATTATATAGGTCAATTCCTTCTAAAAGCGGGGTGCCAAAATAAGTATTCAACAAGATATTTCCTGCCTGATTAAAGCTAACCACCTCTTTTTTTTCATTAAATAAGATATTTACATCAGTTGTATTCCTTACCAAGGCATCTAACTTAATGAAAGCTTGATCTAATGCTTTTTGTTGTTTAAATTTTTCTGTTATATCCCTTACTATTGCCAAATGTATGCCCGGCAAAATATTGGTAGATGCTCTAAAATGAGCAATCACTCTTTGGTGATTTTTGGTTTGCAACAAAACATTATTCTCAAGCAATCCATCAGACAGCAGTTTTTGCCAATGACCATTAAACTCATCCGCTGAAACATTAAAAATTAAATCATCGGCTTTTAGTTGTAACAATTCTTCCTTTGTATATTTTAACAGTAAAGCCGCAGCAGGATTGGCGTCAATAATATTGCGGTCATCATCCGCTAAAATTATTGCGTCTTGCGCATTATTAAACAACGCCTCAAAATGAATAGTTTCATTTTGCAAAGAATAGGGTCTTAAATTGACAGAAGCAGATTGCAGTTCGACCGATAGAATTTGGATGGACGAATCTGCTACTAATAGGTTCAACTTTACTGATTCAAATACTTTATTGTTTTCTGTTGCGGGATGAAGGATTATAAAATCTGTGGCTTGAATTGAAGTTTTAGAAAGAAAATTTGATATTAAAGTTTGGCTTGAGGCATCAAAAAAAATAAGAAAATCTTTTAACGCCATGGTGGAAAAATCCAACTGAAAAGTATCCGATGCAAGTTTGTTTAATTGAATTGTATCCTTTTGTTTGCTAAAGCAAAGCAGTGGTATGGGTGTATTTTCAAATAAAAGTTTATAGGGGTTGGATTCAGAAAGCCAAACCTGATCATCAGGAGGGGAAGCTATCTTGCCATTTTTTTTTAATTGTTTTTCCACAGCAGTATGATTTGATAACAGCAAATGGATACCGTATTAAGTTACGGAATTTCAAAACATTCCAAATGGCTGTATAAGTTGCTTTATAAAACAGATGAATTTGTTGGTATCTAATTCAAGCAACATAAATATACAATTTCTGTTGCAATGTAGCTAATAAATCAGCGAAAGAATGGATAAACAAACGGTAATGATTGTAGACTTTTTACTATAAAAAAAGCATCGGCCTTACCCGATGCTTTTGTAATCATGACATTAACAAAACAGAAAGCAGTGTTTGGATTTTATAGAGAAAATGATTGCCTAGTTGATGAGCGACAAGTTACCGGTATAGGAGAATACAGTTCCATTTCCACAAACCACATCAACCATGTAAATAAATACATCCGTTGACATCATGTGACCTTTGAACCTACCATCCCATCCAAATGCCGGATCATTCGCGCTTACGCCGTCTTTTGAGAATACTAATTCTCCCCAGCGGTTGAAGATTCTTATGTTTCTAATTTTTTGTAACCCAACTCCCCGCACATAAAAGATATCATTGATACCATCTCCGTTAGGTGAAAAAGTATTGGGAATAAAGATATTTTTAGCATCGCAACCTACAGATATTACCACTTTATCTTTGGCAGCACAACCTGCTGCATTTTTTGCTTCAACAGTGTATTCGGTGTTTTGGGTTGGACGAACAGTAATTCCGAAGTAACCATTTCTGGATAGATTATCTGTTGGGCTCCAATTTACTTCAACCACGTCTGCAGAAACGATAGGATCTAAATCAACCGTTGTTCCAAGATTAATGGTTTTGTCGGCACCCGCATTTACGGTTGGATTATTTTCAACCTTAACCAATAAACGTAAAGTATCCACTTCGCAAGTATTATTGTTTGAACC
>JBJOQA010000005.1:0-3438 GCA_046050225.1 Bacteroidota bacterium
GATTAATTTTGTTCGTTGTGCCGCCATGGAAAAATCTTCATCCCCTTTTTTCGATACATCCAAAACTAGCTCCGCATTTTGCCAGCTTTCGCCATTATAATAACAGGTGCCGCCATGGCAATCGGCATATACATACGCAAAACTAACTTCAGGAAACAAGGCGCTAAAATCTTCTATTTCATATAAAAAGCGTTGACGGTCGTTGTCATAATCATTGTAGTCTTTATAGTCTTCTTCTAAGCCTACAGTAATAACCAATCCTTTCTGTTGGGTGAGGGGCTTGGTGCGACAAAAAGGCCATTTGGCTTTTGCCGCTTTCACAATTTCAGGCGTATTGGTATTGCTGATGATGCCTGTGAAAGAAAATCCCATGTTCTGTTTTTTGAGAACTAATCTACAGCAAATTTTAGCAGTTAAAGTAATTATTCTTTGGCCGGTTCTAATTCTTCTACTTCGCCCATTTGCTTTAGGTACGAAAAGGTTTTTGCTGCTTCTTCTTCATCAACAATACTGATGGCCACACCCACATGTACTAAAACATAGTCATCTACTTTCGCTTCGGGCAGCATACAAAGATTTACTTCTTTCAAAATGCCGCCGAATGATACTTTTGCCGTACGAAAAGTTTCATCGAGTTGGCCATTGATGGCAACAATTTTACCGGGAATTGCGAGACACATAATGATTGATTTATAAAGCTTCGGTTAATTAAACGGATACGGTTGCTACTTTTTGTTGTAACCATTGATACCAAGTATTTAGCCCTTTGCCGCTCGTGCAGCTTAATTCTAAAATTTCAATATTAGGGTTTACTTTTTTAGCATTGGCTCTTACTTTTTCCATGCTAAAAGGAACATAAGGTAAGAGGTCGATTTTATTGATGATACAAAGGGTTGAAGTATAAAACATATCGGGATACTTCAACGGTTTATCATCGCCTTCCGTAACACTAATTACCACCACGCGTTCTTTTTCGCCTAAATCAAACATGGCCGGACAAACGAGGTTGCCTACATTTTCGATAAATAAAACGGAGTTGTCGGCGGGCTTCATGCCTTGCACCGCGTGCATTACCATATGCGCATCGAGGTGGCATCCTTTGCCGGTATTAATTTGGGTAACCTTGGTGCCGGTGGCATGAATGCGATCGGCATCATTGGTGGTTTGTTGATCGCCTTCAATAACAGCAAAGGGTAGTTGACCTTTTTGATCAATCAGGGTTCTTTCGAGCAAAGAAGTTTTGCCGGAGCCGGGAGAGCTGACCAAGTTAAGTGCCAAGATGTTTTTTGCATCGAAGTAGCCGCGATTTCTTTGCGCCAGCAAATTATTTTGTAAAAGCACATCTTGTTCAACTTCCACAACAGTTTTGCCGTGGCTGTGAACATGATCATGTGGGTGATCGTGCTCATGCGCGTGTGAGTGATGATTCGCGTCTAAAAAAGTAGTGGTGCTGCCTGTTCCGCAGCCGCAAGTTCCGCACATAAAAATAATTTTTGTTCGTTGATTGGTTAAGGTACAATGAGTGATTTTACGCGCAAGCCTTTACCGGATAAAATCTGGTGAAATTGGCTATTGCATTGGGGGCACACATCGTATAAATTTTCCATGGGGTATTCGGTTGAACAATCCAAGCATTGGGCTTTTCCTTCGGTGCGTTGAATATTGAGTTTGCTATTTGCGAGCAGGGTTCCTTTAATGGCTTGTTGCCAAGCAAATTCGAAGGCACCCATTTCAACGCCTGAAATTTGTCCGATTTCTAAATCGATTTCATCTACCACATCGGCTCCGGCTTTTTTTGCCTGCTCCGCAGCGATATCGATGATGCTCATGACGATGGATAATTCGTGCATATAGCTTATTTGCCCATTTGGCGTTTGCGACGTAAATGACGTACCAATGCAAAGGCTGTAAGTGTTGCTAAGCCTAGTACTAACAAATGTGCTGTTTCGGTAAAATAGTGAATGATGGTATACCCATCGGTGCCGCCATGGCCGGGATGTGCGATGGTTACTAACGGGGTAGCCATTACCAATGCCAATAATGAAATCGTACTTTTCTTCATATGGATCAATTTGGGTAGCAAATTAGGTTAGTACCCAACTGAAAAATATGACGAATGTCATGCTTTAAAATGATCATCATTATGAACATCGGCATGGTAAGAAAGTAGATTTGGCTCGCCTTTCTCTTTTCACTTAAAAACTTGCTGTATGTCGAACAATGAATTACTGCCCAAGCAGCCTACCTATTATGAAGAGGTACAACGTAAGGGCTACTCCCGTCGCGATTTTGTGAAATTTGCCAGTATGATGACCGCCTTTATCGGGTTGGAACAATCTGCTATTTCGCAAGTAACCCAAGCGCTTGAAACCAAGCCACGCCTACCGGTAATTTGGTTACACTTTCAAGAATGTACCTGCTGTAGTGAAAGCTTTATTCGTTCATCACACCCCATTGTGGCGGATATCTTGCTAGATAAAATTTCGTTGGATTATACCGAAACATTGATGGCCGCTTCGGGCACACAAGCAGAAGAAGCGTTGAAAAATACCATGACCAAATACAAAGGGCAATATATCCTTTGTGTAGAAGGTAGTGTGCCGGTGGGGGCAGATGGTGTTTATTGTATGATTGGCGGTAAAACATCGATGCAAATTTTAGATGAAGCTGCCGAAGGTGCTGCGGCTATTATTGCTTGGGGCAGTTGTGCCAGCAATGGTTGTGTGCAGTCTGCACATCCTAATCCAACCAAAGCCACGCCTATTCATAAATTGGTAAAAGGCAAACCTGTTATTAAAGTGCCGGGATGTCCGCCGATAGGCGAAGTGATGGCGGGTGTTATTGTGCATTATCTCACGTTCGGACGTATTCCTGAATTAGATCGTATTGGTCGTCCGAAAGCATTCTATAGCAAACGTGTACATGATAGTTGCTATCGTCGTCCGTTTTACGATGCAGGATTATTTGTTGAGTCTTTTGATGATGAAAATTCTAAAAAAGGATATTGTTTATATAAAATGGGTTGTAAAGGGCCATCTACTTATAATGCCTGCGGCGTAATGAAGTGGAATAATGGCGTAAGCTTCCCTATTCAGTCCGGTCACCCTTGTATCGGATGTAGTGAAGAAAATTATTGGGATAACGGTCGCTTATACGAAAGAGCTTCTTCCTTCGCCGGCTTTGGTATTGAATCGGATGCCGATACATTGGGCAAAGTTGCTTTAGGGGTTACGGCTGCTGCGTTGGCCGGGCATGCCATTGCCACCAATATCGGAAAATCAAAAGTTATCAAAAAACACGAAGACGAAGGTCGCGAGAGCGAACATGAACTTGAATCCTAATCACGAACAATCATCCAATTATTATGAGTAAAAGAATAGTTGTTGATCCCATTACACGTATTGAGGGTCATCTACGCATAGAAGCCGATATTGAAAA
>JBJOQA010000006.1:0-7535 GCA_046050225.1 Bacteroidota bacterium
TCCCGTTTGCAGGGCACGCAGATTTGCCGTTGGCATTTGTGAGTTTAATGACTTTTATCCTGATCGCTAGTTCCGTTACCATGGTACTTGCCGTTCACGAAGGTCATAAAATGAATCGTAAAGGAGTAGAAAAGTACATGTTATGGACCATTATTGGCGGTGCTGCTTTCTTAGGCTGTCAGGCTTGGGAATGGACTCACTTATTAACCGGCGAACACGTAGCTTTATTAAGTGACGGTACGTTGTCGATTTTACCTACAACCGTTAAAGCAAATCCTTGGGGTGCGCCATTGAGCCATGAAGCTATTGCTGCTGCCTTGGTAAATACCCCACATCAACAATTAGTGGATATTGCCGGAACGTTGCATCATAGCGGTGCCGCACATGATGTGGCTGCAATGAGCAATGCCGAATTAATTAAATTTATTGAATCTAGCGGTTTGCATGCAAATCATGCCGGACCAATCGCCTTTGGCGGATATTTCTTCGGTATCACCGGCTTCCACGGTTTCCACGTACTGTCTGGTGTTGTGATTAATATCATCATGTACATCAAAACACGCCTTGGACATTTTGATCAACGCGGTCATTATGAAATGATTGAAAAAACCGGTTTGTATTGGCACTTTGTAGATTTAGTTTGGGTATTTGTATTCCTTTGTTTCTACCTAATCTAAAAGATCTCAAACCAATTTATCATTAAATAATTTTAAAAATAAATCGATATATGTCAGCACACGTTTCCTCTCCTGAAATTTCCTACACGCCCGAACATGCAGAAGGAACCGGTAAGATTTGGAGAGTATTTTGGATACTTTCTGGAATTACTATTGTTGAATTGATTATGGGTTATGGTATTGCACGTAATTGGTACGGCGATAACGCAAGTTTGATTCTAGCGATAAAAGGCGCTATATGTATCTTGTCATTTGCAAAAGCTTTCTACATTGTAGGGGTTTTCATGCACTTAGGAGATGAAATCAGAAACTTTGTAATGACCATCATTGTTCCATTATTGTTATTTGTTTGGTTTATTATCGCTTTCTTATGGGATGGTGATAGTTGGAAAACCTTGCGTAATCGCTATAATGGTGAACCTGCCAAAACTGAACAAAAAGCACCGGCAGCCGCTGAAAAGCATGTGAAAGATTAATGAATTGAACAATTCGCTAAAAATTTCCTTATATAACCATCGTCCTGTAAAAAGGTACGATGGTTTTTTTTAAAGCAGTAACTTGCGCACTAATCATGAACAAGAAAGCATTATTTGGGTTACTCATCGCAACCGCACTTCCTTTAATCGGTTTTTTTATTGTAAAACAATACAGTAAAGATGCTGTTCATATGCCCGGTAGATATTTTTTTGATAGTGTAGTAACCGTGCAAAAAAATGGCAAACTAACTTCTGATACCATTTGGCATCGCGTAAAAAACTTAAGGATGGTGAATCAATTAGGCAAGGAAGTTTACCTTGATTCCATCAAAAACAAAATTTTGGTCATTGATTTCTTCTTTGCTAAATGCCCAACTATTTGTCCGGGCTTGGCTCGAAATATGCGCCGTTTGCAAGCATCTTATTCTAATGGAAGAGATACAATGGTGCAATTTATTTCTATCAGCATCGATCCTGAAAGAGATTCAGTGCCCGCATTGCGAAAGTTTGCCGATCGCTATACCAACAACCATGATAGTTGGTGGTTTGTAACCGGTAACAAAGCAGAAATTTATGATTTCGCCTTAAATGAAATGAAAGCCAATGTGGCTGATGTAAATGCAGATACCGCTTTTCCGCACACAGAAAACTTTTTTCTATTAGATCGCGACCATGTAATACGTGGCTGGTACAATGGATTTGATACGGTTAAACAAGCAACATTGGTAAAAAATATACCCCTGCTCATGCTTGAAAAAAATAGGAAAAGAACTTTCGGACAATTTTTAAAAGAACTATTCAGTAGAAGTTAATTTTCAAAATCCAACGCTTAATTTATATGTTAAAACCCGCTCTTCAAAAAAATGATGCAAAGGCAAAATTATTGATCGGTATTTTTTCGGTCATTGTATTTGCAGTAGTAACCATCTTAGGTAAATATAATCTCGCCGGACAAGTAGATCTTGGTTTCGATGTTCATATTTTCGCCTTAACCAATGCCATCATTAATGGCACTGTAGCTGTTTTATTGCTTGCCGGATTGTATACCATTAAAAATAAAAATTTCAAGGCTCACAAAAACATCATGCTATTGGCCATGGTGCTCTCTGTTTTATTTTTAGTTTCTTACATCGGTCATCATCTATTGGCAGGAGAAACAGCTTTTGGAGAAACTGATGGGATTAAGGGGTTAAGTGATGCTGAAAAAGCAGCGGCCGGCGGAATGCGCACTGTTTACTTATTAATATTATTAACCCATATTCCTTTAGCAGGAATTGGATTACCGTTTATCTTATTTGCTGCTTATCGTGCATTAACCGGCGAATATGCGGCCCACAAAAAACTGGTTCGTTATATCTGGCCTTTATGGTTTTATGTGGCGGTAACCGGTGTTATTGTTTATATCATGATTCAACCTTTTTATAAGTAATGGCAAACGATATAAACAAATCTTCAAGCTCTTTTCGATCGTTGGTACTTTTACACCGTGCTTTATTAGCAGGCCAAGTAGTTATGGGAGTCATGATGTACTACTTGCGTTCTACCTCATTGAACCCACCATTTAATTTAGAATTAGATCGAATTTTGCAAGCAGTAGCAATTGCATTGGCCGCCATCGCCTATTTGGTAGGAACGAAATGGTTTTTTACAAAAAAAATAAAGGAAGCACGCGAATCCAATGGCAGTACTGCCGATAAATTTGCCATCTATCGTACGGCAAGTTTAGTGCAGTGGGCCTTATTGGAAGGAACTACCTTATTTGCAATTGTTGCATTCTATCTAACCGGTAATTTGGCTTTTTTGGTAATGGCGGGGATGCTGGTGCTTATTTTTGCACTACTCATGCCATCGGTAATGAAAATTGCAATTCTGTTGAGAGCATCTGAACAGGAAATTCGCGATTTGTAGGTTTATGACTTTCTTTCTAAAACTATTTTTTGCGGCCCCAAAAAGCTAATTAATACATCAATCGTTTTACCAACTTCTAATGCAGGTAATTCGCTATTTCCCTTTTTGGGTTGATTAGGAACTTTTGCTGTTAAAGTACCATTCAAAATTTCAACCGTGCTGTTAAATTGGCCTACTGTGATCACCGTTGCAGGAGTTGTTTCTTTTTGATTAAAAAGTGTCATGGCCTTTTTGTAAGCCGCATTGAATATCGGTTTATAAGTAATGGCTTTAACTTTTTCAGGCTTATCCAAATTGGTTAAACTGAAAACAATTTCTTCATTCGCTTTTTTAATGGATGGCGGCACTTCCCAAGGGGATAATAACAAAGGGAAAATGATATAGCTTTCAGCATCTTTTATGAAATACTTTTCATCTACTATTTTCAAATAACCTACAAATCGATTGGTAACTGCTGCTTTTTGCAGGATGGTTTGTAATTGATTGTTATACAGGAAATGGATTCTGATGGCTGTATTACGGTCGCCGCGAGGCGTTGGTCCAATAGCGAAGCCAACTACATCCCCCATTCTAAAAACATGATCGTAGCCGGCAATGGAACCGTTAATCGTTCTGGTTTTTCCGCCCGACTCAAATTCGATGGTTACGTATTGTTTGTCGTGCTGAATAAACTGGATGGTACCTGTATGTGCGTTAGCGGCCATGTATGCAAATGAATGATGAGTTACGAAGGTACGATGGATTGGGTATCAGAATGAAAGTTCAATAGTGGGATCCCAAAAAATGCTTTCAAAATCAACGATTTGGTCGTTTTTAACTGCTATTTTTTCTTTTTTAAGCAGCTCCTCCATTCGGGTTGGTGTTTCAAAGTGCATTTTCCCGCTCAGCATTCCATTACGATTAACCACCCGATGTGCCGGCACTTTAGGCTTGGCTTGATGAGATGCATTCATGGCCCAACCCACTAAACGTGCCGATGAACCGGTACCCAGGTAGCGGGCAATGGCGCCATAGGAAGTTACTTTCCCCTTTGGAATTTGCCTAACCACATCAAACACATCGTTAAAAAAACTGAAGTGTTTGTTGGAGGGATCGATACTAGGGGCTTTGGCTTTTGTGGACATATTTACTGCAATTATTTAGGAGAAGGTTGTAGCAATTGCGTGCGTTTGGGCTCAGGTACATTGATGTAATTAAACGGACAATGTTTGCAGCCATTTCCGCAACAAACTCCTTTCTTAAGGTGGAATGCTTCGGTAAAAACTACATAGCCTTGTTCGTTAAGATAATAGTCTTCGCCTTCTATCAATCGTTTCATAATGAAATTGCCATTTATCAGGAGCCTGCTTGCTCCTTTAACCGTTGCAGTAACCCGCTGTCGTCGCCGGAAATTTGCGCCGGCAACTGCAAATGCAGGTAAAAGATGCGATTGCTTTGTGCAATATCTAAACCTTCGTAATAAGTTTTAATACCAATTAATTCAGGCTTTTTACTCGAAGCATACACATCTTGATTTTCTTCAACAATTGGAACCTGATAAAGTTCGGCAACTAGTTTGCTGAAATGGAACAAATCGGGTGAGTCGGTTTTTAAATGAACCGAACCCTGCGGCTGCATGATTTGTTGATATAATCGAAGGTATCGTGGAAACGTTAAACGCTTTTTTGCCTTTGAAACGCGCAATTGCGGATCAGGGAAAGTAATCCATATTTCACTTACTTCGCCTGCAGCAAAGTAATCAGGTAACATGGCAATTTGAGTGCGCAAAAAGGCGGCATTGTTTCGATTTGCATCCAAACATTTTTTTGCACCAATAAACATGCGATTACCTTTTATGTCAATGCCGATAAAGTTTTTATCGGGATACATTTCCGACAAACCAACTGTATATTCACCTCTTCCACAAGCTAATTCCAACACAATTGGATTTTGATTACCAAAATGTTGATGCCAATTGCCTTTCATATCCGTTGGATATTCAAAAACATTGGGGAAGGTTTTGATGGCCGCAAAGCGGATAAGTTTTTTATGTCCCATGAGGCGCAAAAATAATTACTTACCGCCACACTGCACCGAATACGGTTGTGGCGAAGGCACAAAAAAAGGAGAAAATAAAATAAGGATTATTCAGCCGGGGCAACTTGAACATTTCTGCTGAAACCTTCCTCTAAAGAGATAAAAGTTTCTGTTCTTTCAATGCCTTTAATTTTTTGCAATTCATCGTGTAAAACGGCGCGAAGTTGAGTAATGTCTTTACAAACAATTTCCAAGAACATGCTGTAGTTACCGGTGATATAATTAAGACGAACAATTTCCGGGATGCCCTCTAATTCTTTGGCTACTTGATCGTACAAAGAACTTTTTTCTAAATAGATGCCTACAAAAGCAGTAATGTCATAACCTAATTGCTTCAAGTCAACGTTTAAGCGCGTTCCTTTTACGATATTATATTCTTGCAATTTTTTGATACGAACATGAATGGTACCGCCACTAACAAATAACTTTTTGCCGAGTTCGGCATAAGAAATTTCAGCAGTTTCCATCATTTCGTGAATGATCTGCAGATCTAGTTTGTCGAGATTTAATTTGGCAGCCATAGAAGCGCAACTTTTAAATTATTTTCAAATATAGTGACTACAATTTGAAAAATTTCAAGAACTAGGCAAAATATGTACTGTTTGCAGTTAAAATTCAAAGCCCAAACTGTTGAAGCATAATGTGGCTACCTATAATTTCAGCTAGTTATTTTCAAAGATAATTTGTAATTATCTAACAATAATGATTAATTATTGAACAATATCTATAGTTTAAAAATATTTGATGAATTTTTTGCAATATTAATCTTGTTTGCTGTATATTTGCATTATCAAGTTCTTAACATTGTGGGGTGATGAAATTTTTGGCAGACATGCCCTCTTGTCTCGAGGGTGGAGATCACAGGATAAACATTGCATAACGCCGATCCGTAGACGTACGGACCGACTGGGGTTGACCACCAGTAGGTTGAGGGTAGCCCCCTCTACAAATTTGTGCGAAGGCTAACTGCTCCGTGGAGGTTCGACCCCTCCCCCTACAGCATTTAAGCGCATTCTATTTAGTTAGGATGCGCTTTTTTATTGTCCCTATAGCAAATGAAATAAGCAGCTTAGTAATTGAACTATTGTGCTTTAACATCTACCGCGTCACGCAGGCCATTCCCCAATAAATTGAACGCCAATACCAATAACATAATCGCAAAGCCGGGTATTAATGCCAGCAATGGATGGTGTGTTATGATGAAATTGTAATTTTCTTTTATCATCAAACCCCAACTAGGTTGTGGCGGTTGAATACCGATACCCAAAAAACTTAAACCGGCTTCAATGATAATGGCCGTTGCAAAATTGCTCGCAGCAATCACCAACAAAGGACCTAAGCAATTAGGTAAAATATGTTTGAATAAAATACGAAAATGACCTAACCCTAATGCCCGAGCCGCCAATACATATTCTTGTTCTCTTATGGCCATTACCTGACCACGAATTAGTCGCGCAACGCTCACCCACATCGTTAATCCTACCGCTATAAAAATTTGCCAAAACCCTTTTCCCATCGCCATGGTAATGGCAAAAACTAATAATAAAGTGGGGATGCTCCACGTAACATTTACTAACCACATAATCAACGCATCGGTTTTACCGCCAAAATATCCCGCCATCGCGCCTAGTAAAACGCCTAGCAACAACGAAATAAAAACAGCAATACAACCCACAGCTAAGCTCACTCTTGCGCCAATAATCAGTCTGCTTAAAATATCCCTGCCAAACTTATCCGTTCCTAACCAATAGGTTCTTCGTTGAATTAGTTGTGCGGTGTCGGCATATTTTCCTGTAAAAAATGCAATTCTTTCAGAGGTGGTTTCATCCACATATTTTTGAAGAATAATACTATCCTTCTTCCACTGATATTGATGAATCGGAATCAATTGTGCATCCGGCCTTGCGCCGTACCAACTGCGCTGCCACCAATTGGTTTGCGTTGCTGTTGCATGGGGTAGTGCAAAAAAATGTTGTTGATAGCCGGGCGATTTGGCTTGAATTTCTACCGTTTGAAAATCAGCATTGGGTGAATAATCCGGCGCCAGCCAATAACCAAAAATGGCCATCAATAGTACTGCAAAAATAAAGCATAGTGCTACCATCGCTACTTTGTTGCGACACAAGCGTTTGCCAACCATGGCCGAAAAAGAAGATGCCGGTGCATTCATGATTGAAAGATAGGGAATGGGCGGGATATCTGTTTTATACTTTCTCATTTTATGTATTGCTGCAACCAATTAACTTTACAAAAAACAGTCAAGTGCCATTCCAGTTACAATCATCATACGCGCCATCGGGCGACCAGCCCGAAGCCATTCGCCAATTAGTAGAAGGAATACAAAACGGCGAACAATTTCAAACCTTATTGGGCGTTACCGGTAGCGGTAAAACCTTCA
>JBJOQA010000007.1:0-9580 GCA_046050225.1 Bacteroidota bacterium
CAATTTTACAATATTTACCTCTAGAACAGCACCAATTTTTACAACCGAGCAGTCAATTAACCAGCGTACTTAGTCGATTATATCTTATTGGCTTAATATTCTATTTTACCAGAGGTCTCTATCATTATAATAAATTACCCAAACAAACAATCGCTTTTAGTGCCGCACCATTGATCGATTTAAGAATTTTTACCGAAAATTGGGCACTAAGAATGGGCATATCTCAAAAAATTAAACTTGCACTAAGCGAACAAATTGATGTTCCGCAAGTAATTGGCCACCTAAAGCCTATTATTTATATTCCAATAGCATTAATTAATCAATTAAATACCAAGCAATTAGAATTAATAATTTTACACGAGCTTACTCATATAAAAAGAAAAGACTATATCATCAACTTATTTCAATCTATAATTGAAAGTATTCTCTTTTTCAATCCATTTACGCACTTAATTAGCAAACAAATTCGATTAGAAAGAGAAAAAGCTTGCGACGAAACGGTTCTAAATTTCCCCTACCCACGAAAAGAATATGCTGAAGCTTTATTTATAGCAGAATCTTTTCGCCAGCAACGGGTTAGATTAGCCATGGCCGCAACCGGCAACAAAAAACAGTTACTGCAACGTATAAAAAACATTATGACCGGGCAGCCCGCAAGTGAATTTCCCGGGCAAAGAAAATGGGTATTCACTATCTTATTAACCTGCCTTGGATTTGCTTTCTATATTTTACCGCTTAGCAATCATTCTGAAACCTTTACCCAACTAGATATTAGCAGCAGTTTTACGCGTAACCTATTGCCGTCCCTGCCCATTCACCAGGCATTTTCGGCCCCAAAGAATCAAGTTATAAAGTCTCTAGCACAAAAGCTGCAAGTTGGCGATATAACGCAAACGAATAAGCAAAAACGCACCAAATCAAAATCAATAATCAGCAATAAAACAGCACCAACTAACCAGCCTTCCAATGCTGAAACCGGAACAATCGCCCTAATAAATGAAGACTTATTAAACGGCACTGCATTTAATTCTACCAATTCTGCTGTACCGGTACATTCCGTTGAGGGCGCGCAAAACGAAGATTGGTTAGTTAAAGTTGAGGAAGAAGTATCCGGATCTTCTCAAAAAAGAACAACCTATTACAAAGCCGAAATCAAAAATGGCGAACAAATACTTACTCCACTTTTTATTACAGCACCCATAAAAAAGGCAAAATCAAGAACAAAATCTAGCCATTAATTCTTTTACCACTGACCACAGTAACGGCAAATTCGAAAACTAAACAGACTTATCGGTGAATTCTAAGCACCAAACACTATCGCCTAATTTTAGTAAAGCGCCATTTTCGAACCCAATTTTAGAATAAAAGAAATAGCAAACTGACGAAATTCTGTTAAATTAGAGCAGTTTTATACCTCCAAATAGTATTGCCAAATGAAAAAACTGATCCCCTTTTTAGCCTTTTTTTGTCTTTTTCTTTCGAGTTGCACCCCAAATCAGGATGCAGAAGTAGCCGCAATTACGCATGTTTTGGAAAAGGAATCAGCCACTTGGCGAGCCGGCGATAGCGCAGCACATGCAGCCTGTTGGCAAGAAAGGCGTTACAATAAAATTCTTATTTCCACTGCAGATGGCAACAGTTTTGAAGTGCCTGCCGCTGCAATTATACACCCTAATCCAACAAAAATGGGAAAGGGCGGCAGTTCCAAAAACAGTAATTATCAATATGCCCTTCGAGGTGAAACAGCCTGGGTAACCCATGATGAAACCTCTATTAGCGCCGACGGGATAGTGAGCAAATCCAAAGAATTACGAATACTTGAAAAAGTAAACGGACATTGGAAGCTCGTTGGACAGAGTATCCACATGCTAAAATAATACCACTCTTTCTGTAACATTTCTTATAACAAACTAGATGCGCATACTAAGCAGGGTAAGCGCATGCACCTACATCAAGAAGTTAGGACCAAAATTATCGCCCTTTATTAAGCCATTTTGACAGTAAATTAATCTGTCTTCCATATCGGTATTACCCTAATGATTTCACTCCAAATAGAAGGTTTATAAAAAAACGAGCCCTTAAACACCCATTCAACCTTCCTGCATTTTTGGAACGCAGGTATGAAGACCGCAATGTAAGCGCAATAGATTTATTTTTTCGAGAAGCCAAAATTTCCCTCAAAAAAATCCCCCAACCATCTTCAAAAGAAAAATACCAACATCTGCTTTAAGATCATTTTTAGCCCCAAATTTACCGGTAATCGATCGTGGTAGCCAACTATTAAAATCACGCAAAAGAGGCGCTGATGGGGAAATTCCATTTCTTACAAAATACTTAATTTGTGAATTTTATCTATAATTTAATTTCAATTAAAAAAACCACATTATGCCGACTTTCCAATCTTATCCTACAAAAATTAGTTACTCACATAGATATTTGCCAACAACTCAATTATAAACGACATTTTATTTTAATTATACATTTCAATTTATTGCTTTTCAATTATTTAGCTTACTAATTTTTATAAATTTAATTCCAAATACCTACTAAGTTCAATTCAAGAATAAATGATCATTTTACAGCAAATTTTTAAATACTTTAATTTAACTAAAACTTTATAAAATATTGATTTTCTATTTATTTATTATTTATTTTTAATACTAATTATATTAGCTTCTTTTTTTGTATTCATTTTTACACTAACCGGTCAACAAATACCAAAGTGCTTAGTGTTAAAAACCACTCACCTATTTTCTAGATGGAGAAAACAGTGTAAATTGCAGCATCTATTTTTACAAATAATACATATGAAAAAATATTTGCTATGTAGGATTTTTGGGTGTTTACTAATTGTAACAATTACCCTACTCTCGTGCAGTACACCCAAAGCTTTAGAATATCGCGACTTCCAAAACTTTAGAGTGGAGAAATTAGGGTTTGCCAGTTCGCAGGTAAAAATGGACTTGGTATATTTCAATCCTAATAATTTCGATTTGCAACTCAAGCGAACTGAGGTAGATATCTACATAGATGGCATATTGTTAGGAACCACGGCGCAGGATTATCAAATTACAATCCCGAAGAAGCGCGATTTTTCAATTCCTTTATCGGTGGATTTGGTTATGAAAAACCTGATTAAAAATGGGTGGAATGCAGTAACAAAAAAAGAAGTAACTGTAAAAGTGGCAGGAAGAGTAAAAGTAGGTAAGGCGAATGTATTTATTAATTTCCCATTGAGTTGTGAGGTTAAGCAGCAGTTTTCACTTTAGGATTGTTAAAATAGTATTATAGGAAACCTCGCTATTCATTTCCTTAAATTTCAATCAAAGGGATAATTGGGGAGATTTGTCGTTGCTCGGAAAATCATGTTTTTGGAGACTTGAGCAGCTCCTAAACCAAGGCCATGAGGCATAATCGATTTTAAGGCCATTTTAAGACGAATTACTGCATCAGTCCTCCATTTTGACCAGGAATATTATGCACACAAAAAAAGCATGCCGAAGCATGCTTTACAATATTTTAGACTTATGTTGGTTTAATTACCTACAACCATGAAAACGAATTCTTCCATTTTCTTGATTTGTTGACTACGCTCTAATCTTCTTAAATCATTATTTGCAGCCAATTTAAAGTTTTGATTTTTGTGATCATCCTTTTTTAATTGGTCTACCAACTTAAAGATATTTTTTGCTTTGGCAGCAAATACTACCCCATCTGCTTTTGAATCTTTACCGGTAATGATTCCGATAATTTCTCCGCTTCTGTTGATAACCGGTCCGCCACTATTACCCGGATTAGCCGAAACCGTTAATTGATAAGCTGTTGAATCGCCGTCGTTTCCGGATTTGGCACTTACGTAACCTTCGCCGTAAACAATTTCATTTCGAGGGAAACCCAGAGTAAAAAATTGATCGCCCAAATCAGCATTTGATTTTTTTATGCTGTAAGGTAAATTATTAATTGCTCTAAAGGAAGTATCAACAATTTTAAGGATAGCCAAATCGGTATTGGGATCAGTTAATACCACTTGCGATTCAAAATACTCTCCTTTTGAATTTTGGACGTAAATATTTTTAAGCTTACTAGCAACGTGGGCATTGGTAACCAAGTAGCCTTTTCCATCAATTAAAAATCCGGTAGCACGATAATCAACCTGAGGTTCAATTTTTACCGGAGCAGCATTGGTATTTGAATTTTTACCTTGCTTTTTTACTTTTTCTAATTCTTTATTGGTGTGATTGATTTGTTTAACCAATTCGGTAATTTGATCATTACCGTAATGCTTATTAAAATTAATCATCAACCCCGAAGTAACTAAAGAAATGAAACCTGCAATAGACGCGGCAACGGCAATATTACGCTTATATTTACTCCATAAGCTGATAACCAATGCCTTACCGGTGGGTTTAGGAATAACGGTTACCCCTTCGTCGGTTAATTTTGCGTCAATTTCATTTAATAAATGACGAAAATTCTTTTGATCGGCATATTTACCCAAACTATGTAGCAAAAAGCTATGCTCTACCACCATTTGATCTACCTCGGCATTATTTTTACGTACATCTTCAAAAAATGCACATTCCTGAGGCGTCATTTCGTGATTGAGATAACGTTCTACAGCTTCAATGAGTAATTGTTCGTCCATTTCCTTAAGCATTTTTATATTGCGCAAAAAACAACTTTTTCAATCGCACTAAGCACTTATACTTTTGTGTTTTTGCATTATCTGCATTCGTATAACCAAACTCAGCAGCAATATCCTGCATCTTTTTCCTTTGTAAATAATAGGCGTCTAGCAAACTTTTACAAGGTTCTCCGATTTTACTCATGGCATGTTCCATTAAAGTAAAATCATTGTTTATTTTTTCGTGCTCTTCAATCTCTTCTTCCACAGCGACAGTCTCTTGAAGGCTATCCACCGGTGCAGTATATTTATTGAGTTGTTGTAATCTCTTGAGCCATAATCTCCGGCATATGGAATATACATAGGTTTTAATTTGACAGTTTAAAGAAAATGATGCGTCTTTTGACTTTTCATACAGCACAACCATCGCTTCCTGAAAAATGTCTCTCGCTTCATCAGCGGAACCATTGTTATTTACTACGAATGCTTGAATCATAGGGTAACTTTCGCGATAAATCGCTTCAACTGAAGCACTATCTCCTTGCGAAAGACCCTTTAAAAGCAATAATTCGTTTTCTATTGTATTCACCGAACAGTTATTAATACGTTTATACCTGCAATAGTAACCCAAAAGAACGAAAAAAAAATTTTTTAGAAACTTGGGTTACCTTTTTTTAACTGCCGTATAAATGAGTAATAATTAAAAACATAAAAAACTAAACAAATGAAAAAAGTATTTTTAGTATTCGCAATCGCTACTGCATTCGTAGCTTGTAACGACGCCGCTACCTCTACAACCGCTGCTGATTCAGCAAAAGCTGCTGATAGCGCTGCTGCTGCTGCTAAAGCTGCTGATTCTACCAAAGCTCCAGTTGCTGATTCTACTAAAGCTCCAGTTGCTGATTCTACAAAAACTGATAGCACTAAGCACTAATTTATTCGATGACCGACTAAGCTTGCTCCTTCGGTCATATTTCGATAAACGTTTTTCATATGGCAAGCAATCGTTAAAGTCGCCCCTAATCTTAGGGGCGTCTCTATTTATTGTATTTGACAAATTCTAATCAATTCACCAAAAAATGCATTTCTAAAAACCTATTTGACAATATTTTTAAATATTTTCTCTCAATTTGATTTTTTTATTGATTTTTTTGGTGATTCTTAAACATATTCTTACTTTCACACTTCATGATTACCAGTCCAAAATATTTCCACTTTTATTTTAGCTACTTTACCAAAGATGGCTCGGGAATGTTTTGTTCATAATAACTTATCTTAAAACAAACATATCCCGGCTTAAAGCCGGGATTTTTTTTGACATTATGACAAAGCGAATCGCTATTCAGGGTTTTGAAGGAAGTTTCCATCAAGAAGCTGCACAATTATTTTATGGTAAGGGTGTTGATGTAATTTGTTGTGCCACTTTTAGAGACGTAATCCGTATCGCCGGCAGTAAAAAAGAAAGCGATGGTGGACTAATGGCCATAGAAAACTCCATTGCAGGTAGCATTCTTCCCAATTATAATCTTTTACAAAAGAGCAATTTGAAAATTGTTGGAGAACTGTATCTGCAAATCAAACAACAATTGATGGTAAATAAAGAGGTAACCCTGTCGGATATAAAAGAGGTTCACTCCCATCCAATGGCCATTCAGCAATGCCTGGCCTTTTTCGATAAGTTTAATTGGAAGTTGGTTGAAACGGAGGATACTGCCCTTAGCGCCAAACATATTAAAACGCGCAGAAGTAAACATGTTGCTGCCATTGCCAGTAAAATAGCTGCAGATATTTACGATTTAAAAATTATTGCACCTAATATTCATACGCTTAAAAATAATTATACGCGTTTTTTGGTTTTGCAACGCGAAGATGCTCAAACACCCGAAATTTTAGATGCTGATAAAGCCTCCATTAATTTTCATACCGATCATACACGGGGTAGTTTGGCCAAAGTACTTACCCTCATCGCCGAAGGCGGAATCAATTTGAGCAAATTACAATCAATGCCCATTGCCGGTAGCGATTTTAAATATTCTTTTCATGCCGATCTTGAATTTACGCATACGCAGCAATTACAAGCGGTACTAAAAAAGATTACGCCTTTAACCGAAGCCATTAAAGTTCTCGGCATTTATAAAAACGGAAAAACAACACATTAATTCATCCTATGCGCACAGCCAAAAGATTAGAAGGTGTGGGAGAATATTATTTCTCCCGGAAACTAAGAGAAATTGAACAATTGAACTTAGACGGTCAATCGGTAATTAATTTGGGCATTGGAAGCCCCGACCTGCCACCTCACCCGGAAGTAATTCGGGTTTTGCAAGAGGAGTCACTAAAGCCCAATCAACATGCTTACCAAAGTTATAAAGGCAGCGCCGTTTTACGTAAAGCGATTAGCGACTGGTATCAACAGTGGTATCGTGTTGCACTTCATCCCCAAACAGAAATTTTACCCTTGCTCGGCAGCAAGGAAGGTATCATGCATATTTGTATGACCTATATTAACCCGGGCGATTTGGTTTTGATTCCCAACCCGGGTTATCCCACTTATGCCAGTGCCGCAACTATTGCAGGTGCAACCGTTTTGCCATATGATTTAACGGAAGCGAATAATTGGATGCCTGATTTTGCTCAATTACGCATTCAAATTGAACGATATAGAAATGCACAAGCAGATGGAGCCTACCATCGCATCCTCACATTTTTGAATTATCCGCATATGCCAACGGGGCAATTACCCAGTAAAACACTATTTGAAAAATGGATTGCATTTGCAAGAGAAATGGAGCTCCTACTAGTGCATGATAATCCGTACAGTTTTATATTAAATGACCAACCATTAAGCATACTTGAAGTTACCGGCGCTAAAGAAGTGGCCGTTGAGCTCAACTCGTTGAGTAAGTCACATAATATGGCCGGTTGGCGGATTGGCTTTTTAGCGGGCAGTCAACAACGAATAGATGAAGTGTTGCGCTTTAAAAGCAATATGGATAGTGGTATGTTTTTACCCTTACAATTGGCTGCCGCTAAGGCATTGGAATTAGAAAAAGAATGGCATGATGAAGTAAATGCGATTTATCGCACGAGAAGAGAAAAAGTATACGAATTATTGAATTGTTTAAAATGCACTTACAACCCGAATCAGGCCGGCATGTTTGTATGGGCCAAAATATCGGAACAGTATGATAATGGTTATACTCTGAGTGATGCAGTTTTATCAAAATCACGCGTATTTATTACACCCGGAGGAATTTTTGGCACCAATGGCAGCCAATATATTCGAGTAAGTTTATGTTCTGATGTTAGCACGTTTGAACAAGCACTTGAACGCATTAAAGCTCATTTTTAATTGATCATGGAAACGAATTTACATACAACCGAACTTAAACCTTCCCTAGTAGTGGGTGTTATTGGGTTAGGGTTAATTGGCGGGTCGATGGCCTTAGTGCTAAAAAACAAGGGCTTGGCACAGCGAATTATTGGTGTTGACAATAATGCATCACATTGCTCAAAAGCGCTAGACTTACATTTAGTAGATGAAATTAGCAACTTGGAGGATGCAGTTGCAAAATGTCAGCTCCTCATTTTGGCTATTCCGGTAGATGCTGCCGTAAAATTATTGCCCAAAATCATGCCCCTTGTGAAACAACAAGTGATTATGGACGTAGGATCTACTAAACAAAATATCTGCGACGCAGCTAATGCCTTACCTAATCGCGGCCGTTTTGTTGCAACACATCCCATGTGGGGAACTGAATATAGTGGCCCGGAAGCTGCATTGGCTAATGCATTTACCAACAAAGCTGTTGTACTATGCAATCAAGCCGAATCGGATGACGATGCAGTAGCCTTGGTTGCGAATTTATATAATCAAATAGGGATGCATCAATTGCAAATGGACGCCATTGCACACGATTTACATGCAGCTTATGTAAGTCATATTTCGCATATCACTTCCTTTGCACTCGCCAATACTGTACTTGAGAAAGAAAGAGAAGATAATGCCATTTTTGAATTGGCAAGTGGCGGTTTTGAAAGTACGGTTCGTTTGGCAAAAAGTAATGCAGCCATGTGGGTACCTATTTTTATGCAGAATAAAGAAAATGTTTTGGATGTATTGAATGAGCATATCTCTCAACTACGCAAATTTAAAAGTTGCTTAGAAAAAGAGAACTACGATTATTTATTAGAATTGATTCAACAAGCCAATCAAATTAAAAGAATTATTCAATAAAATGACTATAAGAATAGCGATACCCTCCGACATACCTGCCATACAAATTATTCGCAATGCAGTAAAGGAAAACACTTTAAGTGATCCCAACTTAATACCGGATGAATTGGTGGAACAATATTTAACCGAACGCGGAATGGGTTGGGTTGCCTTAAAAGACAGCGCTATTGTTGGATTTGCCATTGTAGATTTTCAAGATCCTTCTATTTGGGCACTTTTTATACACCCTGATTTTGAAGGCAAGGGAATTGGCAAACAGCTTTTACAGGTAATGTTAGCCGGGTACTTTCAACAAAATGACCATCCGCTATGGCTTAGTACTGATGAAAAAAGCAGGGCAGCCGTTTTTTATGAAAAACAGGGTTGGAAAAATGAAGGGCCTTATGGAAAAAACGAAATCAAAATGACCCTTCGTAAACAAGATTGGATCGCTTTTCAACATTAATACAAAACCTAAAAAATAATTAGCCGATTTAAATTCTCAACACTTTTACAAAATCAGAACCGATGAAAGAAATTTTAGCAGCCAAATTAAACAAACGTCCATTAATCATCAGTGGCCCATGTAGTGCAGAAACTGAAGAACAAGTACTTGCCACAGCCACAAGATTAGCGAATACCGGCAAGGTAGATATCTTGCGTGCAGGCATTTGGAAACCAAGAACAAAGCCCGGATTGTTTGAAGGCATCGGAACCAAAGGCTTACCATGGTTACTACA
>JBJOQA010000008.1:0-11273 GCA_046050225.1 Bacteroidota bacterium
TGGCTTCCAACTCATGAAATATGTCTTTGATTTCAACCCCGTAAGCACCAATATTTTGCATGGGAGATGCCCCCACACAGCCCGGAATGAGTGCCAAATTTTCCATTCCGCCCCAATTTTGTGCAATGGTATATAGTACTAAATCATGCCATTTTTCGCCTGCCCCAGCACGTACGTAAACAAATTGTTCATCCTCTCCTACTTTTTCAATTCCTCTTATTTGGTTATGCAAAACCCAACCGGCAATATCTCGGGTAAAAAGCACATTACTACCACCACCCAAAACCAATAAAGGATTGGATTGAATTTGAAGAAGAACTTCCTGCAAATCTTGCACATCTTCAATGGCTGCCCAATATTGCGCTTCAACATCTATACCAAAGGTGTTATAAGGCTTTAAGGAAATATTTTCGTGTATTTGCATACGTTAGTGATTAAATTTAACAGGCATCTACATCCGCCACCATGGTAAGGCTTTTAAACTGTGGTTCGGTTTGCAACAAATTAAAATGATTACGAATCATTTGTTTAAAGGATGCGATGGTATTTGATTGTAAAGGTAATTTGATCATTAATTCCATCAGGTATTGATTTCGGATGCGATTTACCACCGGGGCTGTTGGGCCCATCACGGCATGCGCCATTTCTTTAGATAATCGTTCAGCTAATTTATGGGCAGCATCATCTACCACTTGCTTCACTTTATGTTTGAGGGTAATTTGAATAACGCGGCTAAAAGGTGGATAAAAGAATCGCTCGCGGTTTTCAATTTCAAAGGCATACATTTTTTTATAATCATGCATTTGCACAAACTGAATTATCGGATGATTCATTTGGGTACCTTGTATTAATACTTTGCCTTGTGCTTCCTTTCTGCCAGCTCGCCCCGACACTTGTTCCATTAATTGAAAAGCTCGTTCATTAACCCGAAAATCAGCAAAACTTAAAAGGCCATCGGCATCCAAAATACCTACCAAGCTTACTTTTTCAAAATCTAACCCCTTCACCACCATTTGTGTTCCAACTAAGATATCGATACGTTGTTGTTCAAATAATTTCACCAAACTATCGTGCGCCGTTTTTCCTTTAACCGAATCAACATCCATACGCGCCACTTTAAACTGGGGAAATTCGGCATCAATCATTTCCTCAATCTTTTCGGTACCAAAATTCTTTTCTACCCAATTAACCGATCCGCAAGCCGGGCATTCTATCAAACGTGGATAGGTGGTACCACAATAATGACAATGTAATTTATTAGAGAATTTATGCAGTGTTAGGGTAACATCGCAATGGTTACATTGCGGCAAAAAATTGCAAGTACCGCAAACCAGATAAGGCGCGTAACCACGTCGGTTTTGAAATAAAATAACTTGCTTACCGGAGGTTACGGCCGTATTAATAGCTTCTTTCAATTGAGGCGAAAGCATCACCTTCCCTTTTTGAACAACTTTTCGGGTATCTACCAATTCAATGGCAGGTAAGTTTATTCCTCCAAAGCGTTCATTCAATTCAACTAAACCGTACTTCCCTCTTTGGGCATTATAATAAGTTTCTAAAGAAGGGGTTGCGCTTCCTAAAATGACGTGCGCTTTAAATAAGTGTGCGTAATACACAGCAGCATCGCGGGCATGATATCGAGGTGCGGGATCTTGTTGTTTGAAAGACGGATCATGCTCTTCATCTACGATTACCAAGCCCAAATTATTAAAAGGTAAAAACAAGGCGGAGCGAGCGCCTAATACGATTTTTATTTCCCCTGTTTTTATTTTATTCCATAATTCAACGCGTTCATTATTATTGAAACGTGAATGGTAAATAGCAATATTTCCGCCAAAATGAGCCTGCAGGCGTCGAATCATTTGTGCGGTCAATGCAATCTCCGGCAATAAATAAAGTACTTGCTTACCGGCTTGATAATACTGTTCAATGAGTTTAATATAAATCTGTGTTTTTCCACTTCCGGTTACACCGTGTAAAAGACATACCGGCTGATTTAATAATTGTTGTTGAACCGCTAGCATGGCTGCATGTTGCGCCTCACTTAAATCAAAATTCGTTTCCATTTGTTTCAATGGAAATGAAATTCGGTCCACACTGCGTTTTTCAATTAACAATACTTGTTTTTCGGCAAGGCCTTTCAGTTGTACGGCGGTTGCCCCGGATTTTTTTAGTAATGCTACTTGCGAAACTTCCCCTTCTGTTTTACTGATATGGAGATAACTTAACAAAAGCTCCATTTGCTTAGGCGCTTTACTCCAATTATTCAATAGGTCGGCTAGCGCCGTTTCATCTTGATATTGCGGATGCAGCCGAACAAAATTTTCCTTCTTCTCTTTATATTTTTCGGTGAGTGATTCCCAAATAAAACAAACCTTTTTCTCTATTAATTTTTTAATCACCGGATATACATGATTTTCATCTAAAATCAATTGTACTTCTTTAATATCCAGTTGCTTTCTGATATCCAATGCTTCGGCCACCATAAACTCATCATTGGTGAGTTCGGCAAAATCGCCAACATAGGCATCGTTATAAATTAATATACTTTCGCTGCTTAATTTAAAATGGGCGGGTAAAGCGGCCGTCATCACTTCTCCTTCACTGCACATATAATATTGCGCCATCCATTCCCACATTTTTAATTGTTGGCTAAACAAAACCGGTTCATCATCCAAAACATTTTGAATGGCCTTTGTAGGATAGGCCGGTTGTTCGGTTGATAAACTACGCACAATACCTGCATAGCGTTTATGTTTACCTAAAACCACTTCAACCCTGCATCCCGGCTTGATCACAGCAGCCTGCGATACATTATAAGCATAGGTATAATTTTTGGGTAAGGCCAATGGCAAAATAACTTCTGCATATCCTGCAATAGCATTAGAAGCGGCAATTTGGGAGTTATCAAAAAGTTCGTTTGCAGCAGAAGTCATACTTTGAAAAAATTAATCATGCCAATAGGTAAATGTAAGACAGTTTATAGGTGTACCCAAGTTAAAAACGTTTATACACGTTTATAAATGCTTACCTGTTGTTTGTGTCATTTTCTTTAATCCAACTTGCTTGATAATACTTTAATTTTTCAGCCATTTGGTGAAATACCTTTTCCTTCAATGCCGGCAAATCATTTAATGTGAGTCCTTCCACTGAAATTTCGTTTAAATAAACTGCGCGAGATTTACCGGGCGTAAAAGACAAAAGGCTTTTGTAGTTGAATCGATCGTAAGTATCTAAAAAAAGTATGGGTTTGATGGGTGTTTGGGTTTCGATAGCTACTTTGAAAGCACCATCGTAAAATGATTTTAATGGTTGACGGGTTGTATTAAAAGTTCCCTCCGGTGCAATAACAACAGATATACCCGTTGCAATAACGCGCTTTAATTCTTGAATACTGCGTGCCCTATTGGCCGGATTAGAACGATCTACAGTTACAACAGCCAATCGGTAGAGCAATCCAAAAATGGGAATCTTAGCTAAATCTGATCGGCCCAATATTCTGAAATGTTGTTTTCTAATGGTTTTCATAATTACCGGAATATCCATAAAGGAGATATGATTGAAAACAAAAACGTATTGTTTTTGTCGATCATGCGGCGCTTCAAAAATATTGCGATGTAATACTCCGGTGAGCATAAAAAAGGTATCGGCCCACCATTGGCATAACCGATAAACGATATTGCCGCTTAATGGCTGACCCAAGGTTGCTGCTATTAATACAATTGGAAAAGCCAGGAACAAATAGCTGATAAATACACCTAGTGCATAAATAGAAAAAATAAGTTTTAGTGGCCAAATCAAAATACGCTTCATAAACACGAAAATAAGTTGTGTAAACGAACTCCTAATGCAAAAATAAAAAAGGGGTAAATTTGCCCTTGCATGCACAATTTCGATTAAAAAGACATTTTTTGATGATCATCCTACCACAAAAAATGTCTCCTACCCGAAAAATTAGCGGTCAAAACCTAGAAAATGGGCCATTTTACACATAAAAAGCGGGAAATGTGTAAAAAAACGTTGCTGTTGTAATGTATTTATATAAAATTGTCATACCTTCGCCGTCCTAAAAATTCAGGTTATATGTTAGCAGTAGTAAAAATAGCTGGACAGCAATTTAAAGTAAAAGCAGGCGATAGCTTGTATGTTCCGCACATCGATGGCAACACCGGAGATAAAGTTGAATTCTCTGATGTATTGATGGTGGATAATGCCGGTAGCCTCAGTGCAGGTACTGCCGTTAAAGCTGTAGTAAAAGCTGAAATTGTACAAAGTTTGGTACAAGGTGATAAAGTGATTGCCTTTAAAATGAAAAGAAGAAAAGGCTTCCGTAAAAAGCACGGTCACAGAACTCATTATACCAAAATTCAGGTAACAGAAATCGCTTAATTTGATTGAATGTTTTGAAAGTGAAATTCAATTTCAGTTTCATCATTTCATTTTAATAAGTTAGTTCAATACCCATTATAATTAAAGTATAAAAATAAAAACATGGCACATAAAAAAGGTGAAGGCTCCGTAAAAAATGGTCGCGATTCACAAAGTAAAAGATTAGGTGTTAAAATTTATGGCGGACAGTCTGCTATTGCCGGTAACATTATCGTTCGCCAGCGTGGAACTGTTTATCATCCTGGTAAAAATGTTGGTGTTGGAAGAGACTATACATTGTTTGCTTTAACCGATGGTGTGGTTGAATTTAGAAAGAGTAAAGGAGATAAAAACATCGTTTCTGTTGCTGCTGCAGAAGCTACTGCCTAAAATAATTTAAGTTTTTTTTGGTTAATAAAAAAATGCTTTATACTTTTAGCATTATTTACTAACCATTAAATTTAAAAAAACATGGCAACTGCAAAAAAAGCGGCTCCTGCAAAGAAAGCTGCTGCTCCTGCAAAAAAAGCTGCTCCAGCTAAAAAAGCTGCTGCTCCTGCAAAAAAAGCTGCTCCAGCTAAGAAAGCTGCTCCAGCAAAGAAAGCTGCTCCAGCTAAAAAAGCTGCTCCAGCAAAAAAAGCTGCTCCAGCTAAGAAAGCCGCTCCAGCTAAAAAAGCTGCTCCTGCGAAGAAAGCTGCTCCAGCTAAAAAAGCTGCTGCAAAAAAATAAGTTTTTTCTAAACGAAAAAATTATAAAAAGTCCCGGTTCATCCGGGATTTTTTCTTTTATACCCTATCTCATTTTTTAACCGCATACCGTATTTTTATTGAATGGATAATTCAACTATCGCCGATTACTTTAGCCTTTTGGCTAAACTCATGGATATACATGGAGAAAACTCCTTTAAGTCGAAAAGCTATTCTAGCGCGGCTTTCACTATCGACAAACTGCCAATGGCCCTGGTAGATGTTCCGGCAAATCAATTAGCCGGCATTAAAGGTATTGGCGATTCTACCGCAAAAAAGATTATTGAACTGCTGCAAACCGGTGAACTCAGCGCATTGAATGAAATGGTAGCAAAAACACCTGCAGGTATTTTAGAAATGCTTCAAATTAAAGGCCTAGGTCCCAAAAAAATTGCAACCATTTGGAAAGAAATGGAAATTGAAACCATTGGCGAATTATTATACGCTTGCAAAGAAAATCGTTTGAAAATGTTCAAAGGATTTGGCGAAAAAACGCAACAGCAAGTTCAAGAAACCATTGAATTTTATTTCAATAGCAAAGGCAGTTATTTATATGCACAAGTAGAAGCCCTGTTACCTACCCTACAATCATTTTTAGAAAAAATATTTCCCGAAAAAACGATTCAAGTTGCCGGCGCTTTTGCCAAACAACACGAAATTATTGAGCAGATAGAATTTGTGGTAGATGAAAAATTGGAAAATTTGCGGAATGCTTTTCAATTAGTAAGCGATTTTGAAATAGTTGAAGAACAAGCCACTCGCCTATTGTTAAAATCGCAATTAGGTTTTCATATTACTTTGCATGCCTGCGAAACAAAAGGTTTCACGCAACAAGTATTTGAACTTAACGGACATCCTGATTTTGTTACTGCCTTTTACGAACAACATCCTAATGTACCGATTGCAACATTAAAAAATGAGGCCGCCATTTTTGAAGCGATAAAAAGGCCATTTATTCCGGCATATTTGCGCGAATCGGCTTCGGTACTTTCCTGGACGGAAGATGCCCTCACTTCCATCATTCAACCAAATCAAATTAAAGGCATCATTCATAGCCATAGCAATTGGAGCGACGGTTCAAATACCTTGGAGGAAATGGCGATTGCCGCCAAAGAGCAAGGATTAGAATATTTGGTAATTAGCGACCATAGTAAGAGCGCGTTTTATGCAAATGGATTAAAAGAAGATCGCATCAAAGAGCAACACCAATATATAGCTGAACTCAATCAGCAACTTGCACCATTCAAAATTTTTAAAAGTATTGAGTCTGACATTTTAAATGACGGTAGTTTAGATTATAGTAATAGCATCCTTGGAACTTTTGATTTAGTGATTGCTTCTGTTCACAGCAATTTAAAAATGCCTGAAGAAAAAGCGATGCAACGTTTAATTACGGCAATTGAAAATCCATATACCACGATATTGGGCCATATGACCGGCCGATTGTTGTTAAGTAGAAAAGGCTACCCGGTTGATCACAAAAAAATTATTGACGCTTGTGCGGCAAATCAGGTAGTAATTGAATTAAATGCCCACCCAAGCCGCTTGGATATCGATTGGCGCTATATTTCCTACGCTTTAGAAAAAGGTGTTTTAATTTCCATTGATCCGGATGCTCACGCGATTTCGGGCTATGCAGATACGCGATATGGTGTGTTAGTAGCACAAAAGGCAGGTTTAACCGCCGCTCAAAATTTGAGCAGCTTCAACTTGGCCGAATTTGAACAATTTTTGCAAAAACAACAATTGAAAAAAGGATAAGTATCCATTCACTTTTTAAATAAGGAATAATTAGCTACCCGCGCGGATTACAACGCATATTTCGCTACCAATTTTGTAATTTCGCGTCGCTTAAATAACATGGAACAAGAAACCGCACATAGCACTTTATATCACGACGAAAATCGTCAGGGCGAAGCCTATATCGCCAAAACCGATCAGGATCAAGTCTTTCACAAGAAATTTTATATCGAGAGCTACGGTTGCGCCATGAATTTTGCAGATAGCGAAGTGATTGCTTCCATCTTAAACAGCAATGGCGTGGGCAGCACGCGCAATGCTGAAGAAGCCGATTTGATTTTTGTAAATACTTGTTCTATTCGCGAAAAAGCGGAGCTAACGGTACGTAAGCGTTTAACCGAATTTAAACGCTTAAAAAAGCAAAAACCGGGATTATTGGTGGGCGTTTTGGGCTGTATGGCCGAACGTTTGAAAGATAAATTATTAGAAGAAGAAAAATTAGTTGATTTAGTAGTGGGGCCAGATGCTTATCGCACCTTACCCTCCTTGATTCAAGAAGCATCCACCGGACAAAAAGCCGTAAATGTTTTGTTGAGCAGAGAAGAAACTTATTCCGATATTTCGCCAGTACGATTGAATAGCAATGGGGTGAATGCTTTTGTAAGCATCATGCGCGGTTGCAACAATATGTGTTCTTTTTGTGTAGTGCCATTTACGCGTGGTCGCGAAAGAAGCAGAGATGCGCATAGTATTTTGAAAGAGTGTACGCAATTATTTGAAGAAGGCATTAAAGAAATTACTTTATTAGGCCAAAATGTAGATAGCTATTATTGGCAAGATGAAAGCACCAATCAAAATGTAACATTTGCTATGTTGCTCGAAAAGGTAGCATGCATCAATCCTGATTTGCGTGTTCGTTTTTCCACCTCCCATCCAAAAGATATTACCGATGAAGTGTTGCATACTATGGCGGCACATGAAAATATTTGCAACTACATCCACCTTCCGGTGCAAAGCGGCAGTAATCGCGTTTTGCAACTCATGAATCGCACCTATACCCGTGAGTGGTATTTAGCCAAAGTTGCACGTATACGTGAAACTTTACCCGATTGTGGACTTTCTACAGATATGATTTGCGGTTTTTGTACCGAAACGGAAGAAGATCATCAAGAATCAATGTCCTTGATGGATGCCTGCAAATTTGATTTGGCCTATATGTATTTTTATAGCGAACGCCCGGGAACTTTAGCTGCGCGTCGTTTTACGGATGACATTCCGGAGGAAGTTAAAAAACGTCGCTTACAAGAAATGATTGACATGCACCGTATTCATTCCTTAGAAAGTATGCAGCGCGATGTAAATAAAGTTTACAAGGTTTTGGTGGAAGGCACCTCTAAAAAGAATGACCAACAATTATATGGCCGAACCGATCATAACAAAGTAGCCGTTTTTGCAAAGGGCACTCATCAACCCGGTGATTATGTATATGTACATATCCACAGTTGCACCGCCGGAACACTCATTGGAGAAGTTGTTCAAAATCCTTAATAGCGCAAACAAAAAATATTGAATCGCTTTAGCATCAAATGTTAAAGCGATTTTTTTATGTACAGTGCAAACAGTTTGTTATTTTCGGATAAAATAATAACAAATGCTTAAGCCATCTTTAATTCTCATTTGCCTTAGTAGCGCCTCCATCTGCAGCTTTGCGCAAAAACAACCCAATGGAGATAGTTTGGTACGTGAAGCTTCTAAAACAGAAGTGTATACGCCTGTTCCTAAAATTGTAACGCCCGGCGCAACTCCATCGGATGCACCCTCCGACGCGGTTATTTTATTTGATGGAAAAAATTTAGACCAATGGCGTTCGGTAGATCATCCTGAAAAACCGGCCGGTTGGAAAGTTTCGGAAGGCGTTATAACCGTAGATAAAAGAAACGGCAATATTGAAACCAAACAAACCTTTGTAGATTTTCAATTGCATATTGAATGGCGCATCCCTGAAATTATTCATGGCGAGGGACAAGGTCGCGGTAATAGTGGTGTATTTTTAGCATCTACCGGCAGTGGCGATGAAGGTTACGAAATACAGGTATTGGATAATTACAACAATGCTACTTATACCAATGGTCAGGCAGGTAGTATTTATAAAGAACATATTCCATTAGCCAACGCTTGCAGAAAACCGGGCGAATGGCAGACTTATGATATTATTTGGACCGCGCCACGATTTAATGATGATGGTACAGTAAAATCAAAAGCTAGAGTTACCGCTATTCATAATGGTGTTCTTATTCAAAATAATGTAGAAGTACAAGGAATTACAGCTTGGATTGGCGCCCACTCTTATTATAAAAAACATGGTGCCTGCCCGATTAAATTGCAATCACATGGCGACCCTAGTGAGCCCATCAGTTTCAAAAATATTTGGGTTCGTCCGTTGTAGGACATTGCCTATTCATCTTTTCAAAAAGAGGCCATTTATTGGCCTCTTTTTATTTTTGTATCGGCAAGTGAGGTTTTACCTCCGCTATGCCGTTTTTTTCCACGCCAATTAGCTGATTCTGCCCATTTTAATCCGTAGATTTGTCGCTTGTCGAATGACATTCATCCATCTTGATAAAAACACGGCTATCCATTTTGCTGATTTGTTTGATTGGCTGCCTTTACTTACAAGCACAATCAACAGATAAAATCAGGTGTTACTTTAATACACCTGCCAATACTACTTTGTCAACAAGTTCTCCTGCCACCTATTTAACTACTTTTTTCCCGGATACCATTGCAGCCTATATCAATAGAGCCAAGTACACCATTGATATGGCCATGTATAATTATACCGCCAGTGCGGGCAGCAATGTGGCCAAGATAGCAACAGCGATTAATGCGGCGGCAACTAGAGGCGTTCGCGTAAGATGGCTTTATAACGGAACCAATGCAACCAATAATACCGGCATTAGCCTTTTAAATGCCCAAGTAAACTTATTTCCAAGTGCTAATTTGTCGAATTATATCATGCATAATAAATTCATGGTGATTGATGTTTTATCGGCAGATAGTACGGATGCTATTATTCAAACCGGCTCATTTAATTTTAGTGATGCGCAAACAACCGGAGATGTTAACAATATTGTTTTTGTGCAAAGTAAACAAGTGGCCCTCGCCTATTATAATGAATTTAATAAAATGTGGGGAGGATCGGCAGCAGCACCCAATGCTGCAGCAGCAACCTTTTCTACCAGTAAAACCGCATCTGCACAAACTAGTTTTATGGTAGACGGTAAAGCCATTGAGGTATATTTTTGCCCGAAAGACAATGTGGCTTCTCGCCTTACTACTAGCATCCAAACGGCCCAAAAAGATTTATTTTTTGGTGTTTACACTTTCACTGATAATAATATTGCCAACGCCATTAAAAACAAATACCAAAATGGTGTGCGCGCGCGCGGCATTATGGACGAAAACAGTTTGATCTATAATGCTTACGCAACTTTAAACCCGGTAATGGGCGTAGACTTGATGATTAATTCGGGATCAGATTTATACCACGATAAAGTGATGTTGGTAGATGCAACTGACCCTACTTCGGATCCGCAAGTATTTACCGGTTCTTATAATTGGACGAATCAGGGGCAAAACTCAAATGATGAAAATGTAATGGTGATTCATGATGCAAAAACCGCGAATCAATATTACCAAGTGATGTGTGCCAATTTTACCACTTTAGGCGGCGCTGCATGTATGGGTATGCCTTGCCCAAGCAACACCAATACCATTGTGTCAAACTTAAAAGCAACTGGCAGCTATCAGTGGCAAGTAAATACCGGTACAGGCTTTAGCAATATAGCCAATAGTAGCATTTATAGTGGGGCTACTTCAGCCTACCTCACCCTTACAAATGCACCAACAAACTGGTATGGTTATCAATATCGTTGCATGATTAACAATAGTAGTTACAGCGATACAACCACACTTAAATTCACTTGTTATTGGAACGGCCAAGTGAGCAACAATTGGCATCTTGCAGCAAATTGGAATTGTAATGTATTACCAGATGCCAATACTGATGTGATTATCAATAACGGGGTTAAATTTTTTCCGCAAATAAATCAAAATACGAGTTGCAGATCAGTTATGTTGAATAAGGGTGCACAAGCACAACTTGCGGCATCTGCCCAACTACTATTAACCGGGCAATAATTACCTGCCTATTACTTCTGTAATCACTTTACCCACACATCCACTTGGCATTTGAATATGAAGTAAAGCTGCTACGGTAGCTGAAATATCTGTCATATAGGTTTCGCGATTTGTGCTTCCCTTCTTAATTCCATTACCAAAGAAAACTAATGGTATATGCGCATCATAAGGATTCCATAAACCATGGGTTGTTCCCTTGCTACCGCCATCAAAATAACC
>JBJOQA010000009.1:0-7383 GCA_046050225.1 Bacteroidota bacterium
GCAGTATGTGGTCTGCTTTTCCTGGCAACCCACGTACATTTATGGTTTATGGCGATGCCAAATGGGATAAAATGAAGGCCGGTATTGCTTCTTATATTTATCGCGATCAAACTGGGCCAACTAGCCGAACCGGTATTCAATTGGCCTATTCTTATCATGTTAAAACCAGTGAGAAGGGACAATTAGGTTTAGGTATTGAATTGCGCGGTTTGCAATATGCCATTGATCGTTCTAAACTTACAGATGCATTAGGAAGCGATCCGGTTTTAGGCGGAGCTACCAGTAAGTTCAAAATTGACGCCGGTGCAGGTATATATTATACCGATGGTAAGTTTAGTGCAGGCGCTGCCGTAAGTCAGTTGATTCAATCCAAACTTGCTTTTAATGATGTACCTAATGCCACCGAACGTGCTAAGTTGTATCGTCATTTTAATTTTATGGCCAATTATGTGTTTGAAACCGGTGGAAACACGCATGTTACCCCCAATTTCATGACACGTATTATTCCTCATGCACCTACAGAATTTGACTTTGGCTGTAAAGTAGATTATAAAGATGCAGTTTGGTGGGCACTCAATTGGCGTGTTCGTCAATTTTGGAGCTTGCAATGCGGATTTAAATTATTAGATAAGGTAGGTTTTGCCTATTCTTATGATTATTACTCAGCACCTTTTTCTGACTATAATTCAGGAAATAACGCACATGAGGTAGGACTACGTTTTGATATTAAATAAGTTATCTATCCTCCACTATTAATTACCTTTTTATAATTGTCTATAAAACAATGGTCATGCTTTTTACCAAAATCCAAAACTGCACCATGCTTCATTACTGTATTCAACAAAAGAATCGTGTGTTGGGGTTGCTAGCTTTACTCATTTTATCATTTAACGGAATTGCGCAAGCCCCTGTAAATGATTTACCCTGTAATGCTATCGTATTAACTCCCTCCATTACTTGTAATTATCAAACCTTTACCAATGCCAATGCTACACCGGCCAATAATGGCGCGATTCCTGGTATTCCTGCACCCGGTTGTGCAAATTACCAAGGAGGTGACGTGTGGTTCCAAGTGGTAGTTCCTGCCGGCGGTACCTTAATTTTTGATACGCAAACCGGCGTAATTACAGATGGCGGTATGGCTATTTATAGCGGTACTTGTGATAATATGACGCTTATTGCTTGTGATGACGATAGTAGTCCAAACGGTGCGATGTCTAAACTTACTGCCAACGGCTTAACCCCCGGTTCTACAGTTTGGGTGCGTATTTGGGAATACGGAGGAAATAATAATGGAACCTTTGGTATTTGTGTACAAATTCCTCCTCCACCTCCAACCAATGATGAAGCTTGTTCGGCAATTCCATTAACCGTGGGAGCAACCTGCACTTATCAAACTTTTACCAATCAAAGTGCTACCGGCAGCACCGGGGCTCCGGCTCCTGGTTGTGCAGGTTATTTAGGTGGTGATGTTTGGTTTTCTGTTGTAGTACCTGCCGGTGGTATTGTATCTTTAGATACGGATGATGGCGTTATGACAGATGGTGGTATGGCCGTTTATAGCGGTGCCACTTGTGATGCACTTACTTTAATTAGTTGTGATGATAATACAAGTCCTAATGGAAATATGCCTAAGTTGGTTATTTCAGGACAAACTCCCGGATCAACACTTTGGGTGCGTGTTTGGGAAAATGGCAATAATAATAACGGAACTTTTGGAATATGTGCAAGTATTCCTCCACCGCCACCTGTTAATGACAATCCTTGTAACGCAATAACATTAACTGCTGGTCCAACCTGTACTTACCAAACATTTACAAATGAAAATGCTACAGCTACCACCGGCGTTCCGGCACCCGGTTGCGCTAACTACCAAGGTGGAGATGTTTGGTTTCAAGTAGTGGTGCCTGCGGGAGGTGCTTTAATTTTTGATACCCAAACAGGTGTAATAACCGATGGGGGTATGGCTGTTTATACCGGTACTTGCGATAACTTAACTTTATTGGCTTGTGATGATGATAGCAGTCCTAACGGTGCGATGTCATTTATCACCTCCGGTGGATTAACACCGGGAAGCACAGTTTGGATTCGTGTTTGGGAATATGGCGGAGACAATAACGGTACATTTGGTATTTGTGTTAAAACACCTCCACCGCCTCCGGCTAATGACAATCCTTGTACTGCAACTGCCTTACCGGTTGAAGCTACTTGTAACTTCCAAACATTTACCAATGCAGATGCTACCCCAACTTCAACCGTTCCGGATCCGGGTTGCGGTGGATATGTAGGTGGAGATGTATGGTTTACGGTGGTAGTTCCTGCTTCAGGATCGGTTTCGGTAGATACACGTAACTTAGTAATGACAGATGGAGGCATGGCCATTTATAGTGGCGCAACTTGCGATGCGCTTACTTTATTATCTTGTGATGATAATAGTAGTCCTAACGGTAATATGCCTAAAGTGGTTGTTAATGGTCAAACACCGGGAGCAACACTTTGGATTCGTGTTTGGGAGAATGGCAATAATAATAATGGCACATTTGAAATTTGTGCAACTATTCCTCCGCCACCGCCTGCAAATGACAACCAATGTAATGCCACTTTATTAACGGCTTCTACCGATTGTAATTTCCAAACCTTTACCAATGAAAATGCTACCGGCTCAACCGGTGTCGCATCTCCAACTTGTGCAACTTATGCAGGTTTCGATGTTTGGTTTAGAGTGGTAGTTCCTGCCGGAGGTACAATAAAAATTGATACCAGAAGGGGTACATTATTAGACGGTGGTATGGCTGTGTATAGAGGTAGTAGCTGTAATACTTTAACGCAAATTGCGTGCGACGACAACTCTAGCAGCAGCACCAATATGCCACAATTATTAATTTCCGGACAAACACCCGGAAATACATTGTATATCCGTTTCTGGGGTAAAAATGGTGCAGATAATATTGGAACTTTTGATATTTGTGTTCAAATTCCACCTCCACCACCCGCAAATGATGATCCATGTAATGCAATTAGTTTAACAGCTAATCCAACTTGTTCTTTCCAATCATTTACTTCTCAAAGTGCAACCGGAACAACAGGCGTTGCAGCCCCAACTTGTGGCAACTATACCGGTTTTGATGTTTGGTTTAGTGTGGTAGTACCAACTGGCGGCGCATTAGAAATTGATACCCGTGCAGGTACAATGGTAGATGGCGGAATGGCCGTATATCGTGGTTCTAGCTGTTCTAGTTTAACCCAAATCGCTTGCGATGATAATAGCAGCGCCAATACCGGAATGCCATTTATTTCATTAGGCGGTCAAACACCGGGTGCAACCCTTTGGATCCGTGTTTGGAGTAATACCGGTACACCGGGATCCGGAACATTTGATATTTGTGTTTCAATTCCTCCTGCTCAAGCTAATGCATTTAGCTTTGCTTGTGCCAAAGAAGTAATTGTGGGTTGTGGTGTTAATGGCAGCGGCTGCTTCAATTTGTCGGCAGTGATACCCAATATTCACGCTTCTTCCAGTTCATATACCGTTAACCCATTAGGCGGTGCGGGAGGTTGTTTCCAACCATATATTAATCCTGGAATTCCCGGAGCGGCTACTAACTTAACTGTGGATGATGTTTATACAGGCGCCATTAGCTTGCCATTTACATTCCCGTTCTTTGGAACGAATTATAATACAGTAGTAGCGAGTACCAACGGTTTAGTTTCATTTGATGCAACCAGAGCCAATGCATTCAGTCACTATAGCATTTTAAATAGTGGCGGTTTCCTTTCTGCAACCACCGGTACGCCACAAGATTTACCAAGTGTGTTGTATGATAAAGCATTGATCATGGGGCCTTATCATGATATTAATCCATTCTATACTACTTCTCCAAATAGAAGAATTAAATACAATGTGGTAGGTAATGCGCCGCATCGTAAATGGATTTTAAGTTTTTATAAAGTGCCATTGTTCTCTTCATCTTGTCAAAACCTAATTAATAATACCCATCAAATTGTATTGTACGAAGGAACAGGTATTGTTGAAGTTTTTGTATTTGAAAAAGAAATTTGTACTGCTTGGAACCAAGGTCATGCGATGATTGGTATGCAAAACTTTAACCGCGATCAAGCAATTATGGCTCCCGGCCGTAAAGCGTCTGATGCACCTTGGGGAACGGTGAACATGAATGAAAGCTGGCGCTTTACGCCTGCAACCGGACCATCATTATTCAAACGTGTTGAATTGATTGATACTGCGGGTAATATCATTGCTACCGGTGATACAACAACCTTGGATGCAACTACTTTCAATGTTAACTTCCAAAATATTTGCCCAACTTCTACCGATACGGTTATTAAGTATATTGTAAAATCTACTTATGCACCTTTCGATAATCCGGGTGGCGAAATTTATGGTATGGATACTATTACTGTATTCCGTAGCAGAAGTTTAACTGTAGATGTACTTACAACAAATCCACGTTGTAATGCAGGTACAGATGGTACCATTACAATTAATCCAACTAGTGGTTCTGCGCCTTATCAATATTCTTTAGATCATGGTACTACCTTCCAAGCTGGTAATAGCTTTACGCTTCCTGCAGGAACTTATACCGTTACCATCAAGGATAATAACAACTGTTCAAAAGATACTACGATTACCATTACTGAACCTGCGGCAATCTATGGTGGCTATACCAGCACTGCAGTAAGATGCGCGGGTGCCAACAACGGTTCTATTTCAGTAGTTGCTAACACCGGTACTGCTCCATTTGAGTATGGAATTGATGGTGGTGCTTACCAAGCAACCGGAACCTTTAGTGTGGCCGGTGGATCGCACGTGATTAGTATCAGAGATGCTAATGGCTGCGTAAAGGATACAACTTTGAACGTTGTTGAACCAATTGCGTTGGGTACTGCTGTTGTAAGTACCAATGTTAGATGTAATGCCGCTACAGACGGTACTATTACAGTTACAGCTTCTAACGGAACAGCACCTTATAGCTATTCTATTGATGGTATTAACTACCAGGCAGGAAATAGCTTTACCGTTCCCGCAGGTACTTATACAGTTCGTATAAAAGATGCCAATGATTGTATTAAAGATACTGCTATCACTATTTCACAACCTGCAGTTTTGGCGGCAACTGCTGCTACCAACAATGCTACTTGTAGTGCAGTACCAAATGGTCAAATTACAGTAACTGCAAATGGTGGTACCGCGCCGTTTACCTATACGATTGCAGGTGTATCAGCTCCTTCAGGAAACGTGTTTACAGTTGCACAAGGAAGCTATGTTGTAAATGTTTTGGATGCAAATAACTGTCCTGCTACCGTTAATGCAAGCGTTGGATTTACATTTGATTTAACCCTACGCGGCAGAAGCGATACGGCCGTATGTGATAATGCAGGTGTTAACTTATTTACTAATAGTAATGCCACTAATTACAGTTGGTCGCCAACTACTAATTTGGATAATGCCGCCATTGCTAGTCCGGTGGCTACACCAACACAAACCACTTCATACGAGTTAACAGCTTCTACCGGTACTTGCGTATTGAAAGATACCGTTACCATCACAGTTTCTGAAAGTCCCATTGTTGATGCGGGTCAAGATATTACCATCGTTAAAGGTGATGATGCAAACCTTCTTGCGTCTATCGGCAATGCTGCTAACTTTACTTGGTCGCCAACCACTTATTTGAATAATCCTAACTCAGTAAGACCGGTTGCATTGCGTCCGCAAGAAACAACCACTTATCGCTTAACGGTATTCAATAGCTTGGGTTGTTCAAAATATGATGAAGTAAAAGTGATCGTATTGCCTTATTGTATTAAAGTTAAAAATGCCTTTACGCCAAATGGCGATGGCATCAACGACAATTGGGTAGTATTTGATCAATTTGATTGTTTGAAAAATGTATCGGTAAGCATTTTCAACCGTTATGGTAGTAAAGTGTACGAATCTCGTAACTATCGTAACGATTGGAAAGGAACTTATAATGGTAAAAGCTTGCCGGATGCAACTTATTACTACGTTATTTCTTTTGAATTGATCGACGGTCGTGTTCAAGAAATGCGCGGTGATGTAACTATTTTAAGATAAACGATGGATATAGAATCTATTCGAGAATATGTTTTGCGAAAACCTTCCGTAACGGAAGGTTTTCCTTTTGGGGAAGAGGTGTTGGTATTTAAGGTGAATGATAAAATGTTTTTACTATTACCGCTGAACACCCATCCATTACAATTTAATGTAAAATGCGAACCGGAGTTGGCCTTGGAATGGCGTGAACAATTTCCGCAAACCGTTTTGCCCGGATACCACATGAATAAAACACATTGGAATACGGTGGTAATAAATGGGAATCTTTCTGGGAAGTTAATTCGCGAAATGATTGACCTTTCTTATGATTTAGTTGCAAAAACTAAAAAGAAGCCTATTCCGAAGAAGAAAAAAAACTAATTTTTTTGAAGAAAATAACCTTTTGTTTTTTTAATCATTGTTGAAATTTGCCGAACTTTAAAATGTTGCTGAAGATACCGCAAGGGTTGAATAATAGCTATAGATGATTACCAACAATATCTGTTTATGGAGCAAGAGGATGCACTTCCCAATGATCGGTTGGAAAGAATAAAGCTGGAAAATGAAATACTTAAAATCAAACTGAAAGCTCAGTATGGGGAGGGAGTGCATATTTGGTCGGATCCCAATTTTACACCCGAAATGGAACATCGTTTTCTTAAAAACGTGTTATCTATTGAAGAGCAATCCTTTCCGCATAATACCACTACAGTTTATGAAAAATTGGGTAAACCCACCATCCCAAATTTTGCTCAATTAAATGCTGCCGAACAAGAAGATTGGATAGGTGATACCTTGGCAACTTTAGAAGCAATTGAAATTCGAATTCAGTTTGACTTAGGCCCCTATGAAAAAAAAGCAATCTTTAAATTTTTGACAGAAGAAATTTTTACAAGACCTGTTGCAAAGAAAATTATACCCGGTATTTGGGAAGTATTTAGATATGAAGATTTTTATCCCAATCATCCTGCGCTCATTTTGCAAAACGCAAATCAGTTTTTGAAAGCTTGGCTGGATAGAAAATTACATGTGAATAGTGCCGAATTAAGTTGGCAATGCATTGCCGCCGATGGAGAAAAGTTTACGCGCGAAGATTTAGTAATGAAGTTGCAAAACTTTTTTGATTCATTTAATCGCTTTCCCAATCATCATTATAGCATCAATAATTGTTTGTTCGAAGATGAGGTGTCACCTGAAAAAGGGATGGCTTGGGTGGAAGGTTTTTGCAGCTACGACGCCGAAATGGAAGACGGTGAGCTGCTTCACTTTGAAGGTAACTTTAAATTATATTTTGAACAGCAAGATAACTG
>JBJOQA010000010.1:0-7401 GCA_046050225.1 Bacteroidota bacterium
CCGTTACAACAGCGGCTAGCACCCACCAATAGCCGGATGTACGAAAATTCACCAACATAAAAACAACCATAAACAAGTAAAGCGGCACCCATGCGTCGGAATTTCGAAAAAGCGGCAAAAATGCATCCCCAATAACACTCTGCCAATCATGATTAATTTTTTGCAAAATCAATCGGTCGATGGCAGTGATTTTTTCAAACATACAGTAGATTATGACTACAAAAATAATTAAACTATTTTTGTAGTTTAACTATTCATCATTTATGCGCATTTTTTCGAAGATCCCCATACATATTAAGTGGATTTTGGCTGTTTGCTGTACCTTTTTGTTCTTAATGACGGCCTATAGATTTTTATTTTTCTGGAATTACAATCCTATTGGCAAAGCATTTTCAGGATCTTCCTTTTTGATGGGACTTCGGTTTGATTTAAAATTTGTTTCCATTTTAGGAATTTCAATGCTCACTTTACAGCTTATTCCTTGGTTGAATCCATTTAAATTTCGTGCCGGTTATTATTGGTGGAGGAGTATTTTGCCATTATTGTTAATAACCTGTATCATTTTGTATTTGACTGATTTTTATTTTTATGACTATATCCGTCAACGATTAAACGCGAATGTGCTTTCCTACTTAGCCGACACCAGCATTTCTTTAAATATGGCTTGGCACACTTATCCCGTTATTCGAGTGCTGATTGCTTTAATCGTTGCTATCTTTTTATGCAACCGCTTCTTTACTTGGCAATTGAATCGTTACTTAAATCGCTCTGTTGAAACGAATAGTAAAAAATGGCCTTGGATTGTAGGATTTTGGTTATTGTTTGCCTTGGGCGTTTTTGGCAAATTCAGTCAATTTAATTTACGGTGGAGTGATGCTTTTACGCTTTCCGACAACTTCAAATCTAATTTAGCGCTCAATCCCTTCCAGAGTTTTTTCAGCACTTTTAATTATAGAGATACCCGTCCGCATCCCGAAAAAGCAAAAGAATACTATACGGTTATGGCTGAATATTTGGCGGTTGATCATCCTGACAGTGCAGTACTTCGTTATGATCGTTCATTTCAATTTAACGATAGTGCAAAGCAACAACCCAATATCGTATTGGTGATTTGCGAAAGTTTTAGCATGTATCGCAGCAGCATGAGTGGTAATCCACTTAATACAACGCCTTACTTCAACCAAATGACAAAGGAGGGCGTTTTCTTTGATCGTTGCTTCACGCCGTCCTTTCCTACAGCACGGGGTGTTTGGGCTACCATTACTAGTTTGCCGGATGTTTTAGGCGACAATAACAGAACTGCCAGTCGTAATCCGGAGTTAGTCAATCAGCGTACGATCATTAACGATTTTAAGAATTATGAAAAACTCTACTTAATTGGCGGAGATCCAACCTGGGCCAATATCAAAGGATTGTTAATGAATAATATTGACGGATTAAAATTGTACAGTCAGGATGATTTCAAAGCACAAAAAGCCAATGTTTGGGGCATCGACGATTGCTTACTTTTGTTAGAATCAAACAAAATATTTGCCCAGCAACAAAAGCCGTTTTTTGCCATTGTTCAAACGGCAGATAACCATCGACCCTATACTTATCCAAAAGATGGCGAAACAAGTTTTAAAGAGGCACATCCCTCTAACGACAGTTTGTTACAATTTGGGTTTGAGGATGAAGCACAGTTTAATGCATTTAGATATACCGATTATTGTTTTGAACAATTTATGGAAGCGGCAAAAAAGGAAGCCTATTTCAAGAATACTATTTTTGTATTTGTGGGTGACCATGGTATGCCGGGCAATTCAAACAATATTTATCCCAAAAGTTGGAATGAATATGCGCTTACGCGCGAACATGTTCCTTTATTGTTTTATGCCCCCAATTTATTACAACCACAATTACATCACCAGGTGGTATCTCAATTAGACATTATGCCAAGTTTGGCCACACTTGCCAAAGTTGATTATCAAACGCAAGCTTTAGGTAGGAACATTTTTGACACAACTGGCAAAAGAAAAGCGTTTGAGTTTATCATAGATCATGAATCAGGCACGATTGGCGTAATTAATAAAGACTTTTATTACACTAAAAAAATTAAAGGAGGATTAGATCGAATGGTTTCTGTTGTAAATAATGAACCGGTTGCAAAAACACCTTATACAGATACTATTCGTGCCTACATGTCGAAATTAACAGATGCTTACTATGAAACTGCACGATATTTATTGTATAACAACAAAAGGAAATAGCGTTAAAAAAAGTGATAAAAGCAACAGCCGCAATAAATATATTGCGGCTGTTGCTTTTGTAAATAATTTACTATTTTTTTTGAGCGATAACAATTAAGCGCGGACTTTTTCCTGCATCAAAATCTTTAAAAAAGTAATCCCCAAACACTTCTTTCACTTCCATTTGTTGCTCGGCTAACATGGCCGTAAAATGCGCCAATTCAAATTTCGCTACTTTTTCTGTATAGCTCAATGGCTGCTCAAGTTGAGCATCCACCACGACTATCTTTTTATAAAAAAATCGATCATCCATCCATTTACTAATAGAGAATTTTACGCCTTCTATTACTTGCTCTTCAAAGGGGATCATGCGAGCGGCCACATCTGCAACATTTAAATAATCAATCACTAAGGTGCCGCCGGTTTGCAAAGATTGCGCAATGGTTCGGATGGCATTATGATTTTCGCGCGCTGTATTAAAATAGCCAAAACTGGTAAAGAAATTAAACGCGAAATGAAAATAGTTCATCCAAAAAGGGAGTCGCATATCATGGCGAAAAAAATGAAGTGTTTCTGATTCAGATTGAAGGGCAGCTTCAATACTCTCTTCACTCAAATCGATACCGGTAACATCAAAACCTTTTGCAGCCAGCTGAATGGAATGGCGTCCTTTTCCGCAAGCCACATCTAACATTTTAGCACCTTGAGGTGGTTGCAAATGACTGATTAACCGATTAATAAAACCTGCTGCTTCTTCATCATTACGATGCACATATAACTGATGATAATAGGGCGAATTAAACCAATCTTTAAACCAAGCTTCTTTTTCCATTTTCAATTGAGGCTTTATAGAAAGGTTTTGATTGAAAGTACAATCAAGCCATAAATAAACGTGGTGGTAAAAATTCCTTTCGCTGTATAATCCTTATTGCGATTGATATACACAGTAAATAAAACCGCATTCAACATCAGCGATAAGCTCAGGCCAACCGAAAGTGTTTTGAAGCCCGGTTCATGCAGCATATAGGAGAATGCTTCATTAAAAGAAAATACGCGTAAAGTGGTGTATTTATAAATTAGAAGCCCAACTAATGGTGCCAGTAATCCTAAAACCAGTCCAAAAATAAAGTTGTCTTTTTTAAACATTATGGTAAGGTAAAATAGTTTTCGAGTTGATTTTTCATTTTATAATGCGTAAGATCGAACTGAATAGGAACAATACTCACGTAGTTATTTTTCAGTGCCCATACATCGGTATCTCGGCCTTTATCAAAGTTTACAAATTCGCCGGTTAACCAATAGTATTTTTTGCCATGCGGATCTTTTCGCTCTTCAAAATCTTCTTCATATTTAGCATGGGCTTGACGGCACATTTTGATACCCTTAATCAATTCTAAAGGAATAGCCGGAATGTTTACGTTCAATAATAAATTTGACGGTAATTTTTTCTTCAACAAGGTGGTTACAATATTGGCAACTATTTGTTTGGCCGTGCTAAAATCTGCTTCATAACTATAATCTAGCAGCGAAAATCCAACACTTGGAATACTTTCAATGGCTGCCTCCATAGCCGCACTCATGGTACCGCTATAAATAACGTTGATGGAATGATTGGCGCCATGATTAATCCCGCTTAAGCAGATATCGGGTTTATAATGCAATATTTTATCTACTGCTAATTTTACACAATCTACCGGCGTGCCACTCACTTGCCAAGATTCAATTCCTTCAAACATCTCTACCCGATTCATCCGTAAGGGATGACCGATCGTAATCGCATGGCCCATGCCCGATTGCGGTTTATCCGGCGCTACCACCACTACTTTACCAAATGACTTAACCGCTTCAACCAAACAACGAATTCCCGGAGCTGTTATACCATCATCGTTGGTAATAAGTATGGTAGGTACTTTTTTAACTTTTGTAACTTTCTCTTTCTTCATAAAATAATTTCATTAAAATAAAGCCCTACTTAAAACCAGCTTAACCAAGTACGGTGTAAGTTTTCGCGAAACGGCCAAGGAACAGCAGCAAAAATGATGACAAATGCCAAGCCGAAAAAGATTAGTGATTTACGGTGTTTCGCTTTATCGTCATCCGTTCTTTTAACAACCGAACGTGCCACATGCACCAATACCCAAGCGATCAACATCATCAAAGCATGTTCCATGGCAAAGAAGCGTTGATAGGCATCCGATTTTATTTGACCGAAGTTTTTGAGTTGATCAAACCAACCGTTAGAAAAGTATAAAATCAAACCAATTAATAATTGCACATCACAAGAAATCATTAACAATAATCCGGTGCGATTGTCGGCAGCCGTATAATTTCTTTTAGAAAGGATTCCGGTTAGCGCATTAAAAATTGCCCAAACTCCAAGCAATACAACGGCCCATCTCAATAAACTATGTAATACGAGTATAATTTGCATAAAAAAAGTTTTGTGCAAATGTAATATCAATTGGTTGCAAACGGCAATTTTGTTATCTACAATAAACCCTAAGAACACCTAAATAAAAACAATTGCAGCTTTGGTCATTTTTTCAGAAATCGGCAAATTTTAAAAAAAATTTGAAAAACTAAATTATTTAGTACATTTGTGCTAATCAAATTAGTTCATTATGTCAACAGCCGGACAAAACCTGAAATACCTGCGTAAACTTCGTGGATGGACGCAGGAAGAGTTTGCAATCAAACTTGGCATTAAAAGATCATTGGTTGGTGCTTATGAAGAAGAGCGCGCCGAACCAAGATTGGAAGTGCTAGAAATTGTGGCAGATATATTCAAACTGAGTTTGGATGAGTTATTATTAAAAGATGTTAGCAATTTGGGTGGCAATTATATGGCACGCAGAAGGCAACAAAAAATGATGATGACGTCTGACCGAAATGTGATTCATTTTGTTCCGGTTAAGGCTGCAGCAGGCTATTTAGCCGGCTATGCCGATAGCGAATTTATTGATGAGCTCAATACTTTTACATTGCCGATGCTCAGTGGCGGCAATTATCGTGCATTTGAAATCATTGGCGACAGTATGATACCTACACCTAGCGGAAGTATTATTGTTGGCGAAAAAGTAGAAGGCGGTAACGAAGAAGTAAAAAACAACCAAGCCTATATTGTAGTAAGCAGAAATGAAGGGATTGTATATAAGCGTATTGTAAAAAACAACCGTGCTAAAAACAAATACACTTTAGTAAGTGACAATCCTCAGTTTCAGCCTTATCAAGTAAATATCGAAGATGTAATTGAACTATGGGCTGCCAAAATGGTGATTAGCAAAGTAAGTCAACAGCAACGTTGGGATATGGATTCATTGGCAAGCTTAGTAAACAATTTACATAGTCAAGTTAGCCATCTTAAAAAGAAAATCAATTAATAAGTATCCATTAGGCTAGCAATAATGCAACTGCAGATTTGAAAGGTTTGTTGCAAATCATTCAAATCTGCAGTTGTAATGTTCTCTCAAAAAACATCGTGTTCATTAATCCCTCCTATTGATATTACACTACACTCCATATTCCTAAGATTTTAGTACTAAATGCAAAGCCAACGATGACTTGTTTTTGAGCGTGAATAACTTTTTTCAAAAACTAACCGTTATCGTCCTAATTTCATCGCAGATACATCACTTATATAAAACACATCGATTATGATCAAGTTACAGGTAATTGGCAATTTGGGAAAAGATTGCATTGTAAAAGAAGTTAACGGCAAAAACGTTATCAATTTTAGCGTAGCGCATACCGAACGTTATCGCGACGCGCAAGGAAATCAAAAAGACAGAACCACCTGGGTGGAATGCGCGTATTGGACAGACAGAACGGCCATTGCACCTTATCTTACAAAAGGACAAATGGTTTATGCAGAAGGTAGTCCAGAAGCTGATGGTTACCTCAACAAAGACAATCAGGTTTCCGCAACACTAAGAATGCGTGTTCAAAACATTCAATTGTTAGGCAACAAAGGCAATAACGAAGGTGGAGCGCCGGCGGCTCAAAATTCAGGTTACAGCGCTCCGGCACAACCTCGCCCTAGCTATACCCCCGCACCGGCTCCGGTTAGCAGCCCTATGAATGCGGCGCCTGCAGGAGATGATGATTTACCATTTTAAGTTTTAATAACTAATAAAAAAACGGGTCGGCTTACCGATCCGTTTTTTTGTGCCCCACCATTTAAACAGTTCTCTTTGAATTACAACTTAATTGAAGAACCCAACACGCTTTTTCTAATGATGGGTAATGATTTAAGCTAACACAATCAAGATAAAAACAATTGGTCTTATCTTCGCGCCAACGAACTATTTATCTATGCAACTACAAGCGAGCTGGATTGTTTTTGAAAACGATCAATTTATTGCGATTAATAAGCCTTCAGGGATGCTTACTATCCCCGACAGAGAACAATCAGAACCCTCGTTAAAAGATTTACTTATCCAGAAATTTGGTAGCATTTTCACGGTTCACCGTTTAGATAAAGATACAAGTGGCCTTGTTGTATTTGCTAAAAATGAAGGCGCACATAAATTTCTTTCTGCACTATTTGAAGGACGTCAAATTGAAAAGTACTATTTAGGCTTGGTTCAAGGAAGCCCTACACCGGCCGTTGGCAGCATTGATGCCCCCATTCAAGAACATGCGTATATTAAAGGTAAAATGATGATCCATCGCAATGGGAAAGCATCCCTTACCGATTATGAAGTGTTAGAAGATGTAAGTAGAATAGCCTTAGTTAAATTTAATATACATACCGGACGCACCCATCAAATACGCGTACATGCAGCCAATATTGGACACCCCATCCTATGTGATAGTTTATATGGCGATGGCCAACCTATTTTATTATCTAAGTTTAAGAAGAATTATAAACTTAGTAAACACGAAGAGGAAGAACGCCCCATTTTAAAAAGACTCGCCCTGCACAGTAGTCGTTTACTGTTTACTGATGAACAAGGAAACCGCCACGAACTGGAAGCACCTTTACCCAAAGACATGCGCGCATTATTACAGCAACTAAAAAAGAGCTAATCAATTAAACGCTATTTGCTGCGCTGTTGTAAAACCTCAATTACGTCTTTCAAACGCTTATCCTTTGCTTGTAAGAGCATTAGATAATGAAAGAGTAAATCGGCGGCTTCATTAATAAATAATTCATCATTATTATCCTTTGCCT
>JBJOQA010000011.1:0-24363 GCA_046050225.1 Bacteroidota bacterium
CCGGTGCCATTCAAAAAAGCGAATACTTAAATCAAATTGATCGGGCAGGTTTTGTGCAAGTAAAACTTCAAAAAGAAAAACCAATTGTAATACCGGATGATATTTTGATTCGCTATTTAAATGCAGAACAAATTGCCTTGTTGAAGAAAGGAGATTTCGGCATTTTTAGTATAACGGTTTATGCCGAAAAACCCGCTGAAGCTAAGGCTTGTTGCACACCCGGATCCGGCTGTTGTTAAGTAAGTTTATTCATAAAAAAAGGCAGTTCATTTTTGTGAACTGCCTTTTTTTATGAATAAGGTTTGATTACCAAATTTTAACGCGCTTATTTTCGGGGCGGTACATTTTATCTCCTTTTTTAATGCCAAACGCCTCATAAAATTCTTCAATGTTTACCATTGGGCCATTTACTCTTTCCTTTGCAGGCGCATGTACATCCGTCATTACCTGATTGGCTAGCCTTTCCTTTTTTTCTTGGTACATCCAGCCATAGGCATAACCCAAGAAATAACGTTGTAAGGGTGTTAAACCGCCAATTAACTTGCCTTCTTTGTATTGTTGGGTTTGTTTGAATGCATCTAAGCCAATCAATAATCCACCAAGGTCGGCAATATTTTCTCCTTGTGTAGCTTCTCCATTTACATGTAGGGTGTCTACAGGAACAAATTCATTGAACTGCTGAATAATAGATTTAGCTCTTTGTGTAAAAGATTCGCCATCTTCTTTTGTCCACCAATCTTGTAAATTACCTACTGCATCATATTGTCTTCCTTGGTCATCAAAGCCATGTGTAATTTCATGGCCAATGGTACTGGCTCCCGCATAGCCAAATACAAAAGCATCGTCTAAGTCGGCATCTTTCATTCCCGGAACGGCAAAGATACCGGCCGGTAATACGATTTCATTATTACTTGGATTGTAATAAGCATTATAGGTTTGCGGCGTCATTTCCCATTCGTTACGATCTACCGGTTTGCCTAGTTTTTTGATATTATAGTAATGCCAAAAAATATTAGCATTCACAATATTTCGGAGATAAGAGTTTGCGCTAATTTCTAGCATGCTAAAGTCTTTCCACTTGTCGGGATAACCTACTTTGGAAGTTACTTTGCTTAATTTATCCAACGCTTTGGCACGAGTTGCATCGCTCATCCAATCTAACTTCTTAATTCTTTCGGCATATGCAGTACGAATTAATTCTACCAGTTGCGTATAGCGTTCTTTGGCGGTGGCATTAAAGTATTCCTTGGCAAATAATTGACCTAACAATTCGCCCATTGAATTTTCTTCTGCATCCAAAACTCTTTTCCAGCGGGGGCGCGGCACACTGGCACCGGTTAGTAGTTTTCTAAAATTAAAGGCTTGTTGATAGGTTTTTTCATCTAAATAACTGGCATATGATTGAATCAACTTAAAACGCAGATAGTTTTTCCAAACCGCCAAATCTGTATTTTTAAGTTCATTGCCTAATGCTGCATAAAATTCAGGCTGTCCCACAACAATGGAATCAGCAACATTTTCAATCCCAATTTTTCTTGCGTAAGCAAGCCAATAAATAGAATTACACTTATCAGACAATTGCTGAAATGTCATTTTGTTATAATTCGAATAAGGGTCACGTAAATCTTCTAATTTTCTGCTAGCATTAGCAAGTTTGGTTTCTAATTGAAAAACATCATTGGCTAATTTCAGTGCTAGGGTGGGTGTCATGCCCAATTGCTGAAAAGTTTTTTGAATATAATTTTGATAAGCTTTTCGAATGGCTAGGGTGCGACTGTCTTTTTTGAAATAGTATTCACGGTTGGGTAATCCTAATCCGCCTTGATCCATGCGAAAAATCATGGCGCTACTGTTCTTGTCATCCTGAACCACATAACTATTAAAAAAACAGTTTACTCCGGCTTTGTGAAAATCAGCAGCTAAATCGGTAAGGTCAGCCACATTTTGAATTGCTTCAATTTTTTTTAATTCTTTATCGATTGCCTTTAAGCCGTTTTTATTAATGGCATTTGTATCCATCGCGGCGCGCCAAAAATCACCTATTTTTTGGCTGGCTGAGCCTAATTCGTGGGTTGCTCCGGCAGCTTGTTTATTGATAGATAACAAACGTTGGTAAATTTCTTCTTGAACCATATTGCCAATTCCCCAACCGCTTTCGCTGGCTGGAATGGGTGTTTTTTTTATCCAACCGCCATTGGCATATTGAAAAAAGTTTTGATTGGGCGGCGTTGAAGGGTCGATATTTGATCTTAAAAAATCGGATTTGGTTTGTGCTGTTATCCCCAAAAACAAACACATACTGCAAAGCGTAAGCAAAAATTTCATGCAACTAATTGGTTGAAGTAAATAAATTAGACAATGGTTTAAATAGATTTTGAAAGGGTATCGAAAAAATCAGTGGGGGAGCGTAAAAATACTAAAAACTGTTGAAAAACAAGGATGTATTTCCCTGTAAAACGATGGATAATCGGTTTAGGTTGTTAGAATAGTTATTTTTTGGTAAGTCTTTAAATTAATTCTATAAAAATAATTTACGCTATTGAGGTTTATTGATTTAATGATGCGAGTGCATTAACAATTCGAGTGTAGGTTTCGTTATCAGATAGCGCCAAAGGTTGAAATTGTTCACCAATGAGTTTTTCGTATAATTCAATATAACGATTGCTAATGGTTTGAATCCATTCGGTTGTCATAACCGGCACTTTTTGACCTTCTTTTCCCATAAAATCATTGGCAATTAACCATTCGCGTACAAACTCTTTACTCAATTGTTTTTGTTTTTCATTGGCTGCGAGGCGTTCTTCAAATCCATCGGCATAGAAATAACGAGAGGAGTCGGGGGTATGAATTTCATCCATTAAGTAAATCTGATCTCCGATTTTGCCAAATTCATACTTGGTGTCTACCAATATTAATCCGCGAGCAGCAGCTAATTCTTTCCCTTTTTCAAAAAGGGCATGGGTATAATTTTCAAGTTGAATGTAATCTGATTCACTAACGATACCTTGAGCAATGATGGATTCACGGCTAATATCTTCATCATGGCCTACTGAAGCTTTTGTAGTAGGGGTTATGATGGGTTTGTCGAAGAATTGGTTCTCGCGCATTCCATCCGGCAGTGTAACTCCGCATAATGTTCTGAGTCCGCTGTTGTAAGTTCGCCATGCGTGCCCGGTTAAATTACCTCTGATAACCATCTCTACTTTAAAGGGTTCGCACCTTTTCCCAATTGCTACATTTGGGGCGGGTGTGCTAACTAGCCAATTGGGGCAAATCCCTTGTGTAGCCTGCAACATATAGGCTGCGATTTGGTTGAGCACCTGCCCTTTATATGGGATGGGTTCGGGCAAAATAACATCAAATGCCGAAATACGATTACTGGCAATCATCACTAGCCAATCATCGCCAATGGCATAAACATCTCGTACTTTTCCGCTATAAAAGGATTGCTGTTGCTCGAATTTGAATTGGCCCATGCTGCTAAATTAGCTACAGAAAATGCATTTTGAAAAGATTTCTAATTTTAAATATCAACAGTTTGTGATAAATAAATTTCAGTAGCAATCTAACTATCATTATTATTGCTCTATATTTAAGAAAATAAAACGATCATGCGTATGAGAAAATCTATCAGTTACCTGATGGCTTTAGTGCTTGCAAACATTTTTTCGATTGCTGCTTATGCACAAACAACCATCATTTCAGGGAAAGTAGAAAACGGTACAACCAATGAGAAGGTGGCCGCTGTTTCCGTTACGGTAAAGGGAACCAATATTGGTACTTTTACTGATGACAAGGGGAATTTTAAGTTTACTGTTTCCAAAGTTCCACTTACTTTATTAATTACTTCTGTAGGTTATGAAATGCAGGAAGTAAATGTTACGGATGCAACTCCCGTTACTGTTAATTTGAAACCCTCAAATGCTTTAGGGCAAGAGGTGGTTGTTTCAGCAACGCGTGTGGCTCAAAAAATTATGGAGTCGCCGGTATCTATTGAAAGAATCAGTTCGGCAGCAATTCGAAATAGTCCGGCAGCCGGTTATTATGATATCGTTGCCAATTTAAAAGGCGTAGATATCGTTTCATCTTCTTTAACCTTTAAAACACCTACCACTCGTGGATTTGCAGGTAGCGGTAATGCGCGCGTAAATCAAATTGTGGACGGTATGGATAACCAAGCTCCGGGCTTGAATTTTGCTGTTGGTAGTTTTGTTGGATTAAGCGAGTTAGATGTAGATAATATTGAAATGTTACCGGGTGCATCTTCTGCATTATATGGTCCGGGTGGTATGAATGGTACTATTTTGATTAATAGCAAAAATCCATTTAAATATCAAGGATTGAGCATGCAAGTGAAACAAGGGGTGATGAATACCGGCCATGAGTTTAGAAATGCCTCTAGCTATCAAAATGCAGCCCTTCGCTTTGCAAAAAAAGTGAATGATAAATTTGCATTTAAAGTTGGTGCTGAAATTATTTATGCTAAAGATTGGTTGGGGTATGATTATCGTAACTATGCACGTACCGGCACAAATGGTGCAATTAAAACTGGTGACCGTGCAACTGATCCCAATTATGATGGTGTAAATGTTTATGGTGATGAAACAACAGCTGATATCCGTTCAGCAGTATTGAATCCAATTGGTGCTAGTGCGGCTCCGTTTTTACGTAATTTTATAGATACCTTAAATGGCGGTGCAGCTATTAATGTTTCTCGTACCGGATACAACGAGAATCAAGTAGTGAATGAAAACACGATTAACTTGAAGTTGTCTGGTGCCTTCCATTATAAAATAAACAATAACGTTGAAGCTATTTTATCCGGCTATTGGGGTAAGGGTAACACAATTTATACCGGTAGTGATCGCTATAGCTTGCGTAACTTAAATATGGGCCAATATAAATTGGAATTCAATAGTAAGGATTGGTATTTCCGCGCTTATACTACGCAAGAAGATGCCGGTGAAAGCTACAATGCAACAGTTACTACTCGTTTAACCAATGAAATTTGGAAACCAAGTGGTGGTTCTACCGGTTGGTTCTCATCCTATGCACAAACTTATTTGGGCGCACGTTTAAATGGTGTTACCGACGCAAATGCCCATTCATTGGCGCGTGCTACTGCTGATAATGGTCGTCCGGATGCATCATCTCCACGCTTCAAAAAAATATTTGATTCATTACGTGCAATTCCAATTAGTAAAGGGGGTGGTTTGTTTGTTGATCGTACCAACCTTTATCAAATGGAAGGTCAATACAACCTTAGTAAATACACTTCTTCTTTTGCGGATGTGTTAGTAGGCGCTAGTTTTAAAAGATATGTATTGAATAGTGAAGGAACTTTATTTGCTGATAGAGACGGTACAATTGGTATCAATGAATATGGTGCTTATGTTCAAGCAACTAAAAAATTGTTGAACGATGTATTGAAACTTACCGTGAGCGGTCGTTATGATAAAAACCAAAACTTCACCGGTCGTTTTACTCCTCGCGTAACGGCTTTGGTTAAAGTGAAAGAAAATAACAATATTCGTGTGAGCTATCAATCGGCTTACCGTTTCCCAACCACCCAACAACAATGGATTGATTTGGATGTGGGTGGTAATACCCGTTTAATTGGTGGTAATGATTTCTTTAAAGCTGATAAGGGCTTGTTAACCAATACCTATTACCTAGAGTCAAATCCTTCTTTAATTACTACTTATAAGCCTGAAACCTTCAAGCCTGAAAGTGTAAATACTTTTGAATTAGGTTATAAAGGATTGTTGTTGGGAGATCGTTTATTGATTGACGCTTACACCTATTTTGGCCAATATCAAAACTTTATTACTCGTCGCTTAGTGATTCAACCAAATAGCGGAAATATTCAAGATGTAGTTAGCGCTGTTACGAATGGCATCAACCCATCTACCGTAGGTAAAATTTACTCTATTCCGGTTAATACCACCACTAAGGTTAAAACCTTTGGTTGGGGTTTAGGTTTAGATTACCGTTTCTGGAAAGGCTTTATTATTACCGCGAATGTTTCATCTGATGAATTGAAAGATGTTCCTGCTAATTTTAAAACTTATTTCAGTACGCCAAAATACCGTACCAACCTTGCTTTAAGCAATAATGGTTTTGGTTATAAAAAGCGTTTAGGATTTAATGTTTCTTGGCGTTGGCAAGATGCTTTCGCTTACGAAAGTGATTTTACCAATGGTGATATTCCTGCCATTCATACCCTTGATGCACAATTCAGCTATAAGTTGCCTGCTTCAAAATCTGTATTTAAAATTGGTGCTAATAATTTGCTGAACGAATACTATACCAATGGCGTGGGTAACGCGGTTATTGGTGGTTTGTACTTTGTTAGCTTCGGTTACAATATTTTTTAATCAACTTGAATTGAAAAACGCATAAATATGAAATTATTTCGCAAAATATTCACCTCCGGCTTGGTGCTAGCAGCATTAACAACCGGTTTTACGGCTTGTAATAAATTGGAGTTGGATCCTACGCCAATTGTAGCACCAACACAAGCCACTTCTCCAACATTGTTAAGCTTGTTGGATGATCCCAATTATTCAATTTTAAAAGCAGCGGTTTTGCGTGCTAGCACGGTTCCGGGTGTATCTCCAACCTTGGCACAACAATTGGGTGCGCCAACATTAAAATTTACTTTGTTTGCGCCTGATAACAATGCCTTTATTGCATCCGGTATACCAAGTGCTGCGGCTATTGCTACTTTACCTGCAACTACCTTGTATAGTATTGTGAGTTATCATATAATGCCACAAGTAGTTCGTTCTACAACGATTACTTCTAGCTTCCCTAATTTTCAATACCCATCCATTTTAAACCCTGCACCTTCTGTGAGTGCATTGTTGCGCTTAACTACTTTCCCTAGTGTAAGAGGTTCTGCTGCTTGGGTAAATAATGTGCCTATTACCGCCGTTAATACAGAAGCTGTAAATGGTGTGTTGCACAAGGTTGCTTTCTTAGTTGCACCGCCTTCTACTTATTTGGCCGATCGTATCAATACCGACGCTGAATTAACCTATTTGAAAGCGGCTATTCAACGTGCCGATAGTGGTGTAGTTGCCGGCAGCCGCATTGCGGATGCATTGTCAAATATTGGCGCTAACCTAACTGTTTTTGCACCAACAGACGAAGCTTTTGAAACTTTCTTAGTTGGAGCTATCACAAGATATTTAGTAAGTCAAGGTGCACCGCTTGTTGTGGCTGATGCCCAAGCCAACGCCCTAGTTGGAGGATATGGTACTTTGTTGTTGTCAAACCCCGGTTCAATTCCGGTATATGGACCGGCATTAGCTTCTGTAATTACTCCTACATTAGCTAAAGGAATTGTGGTTTACCATGTATTGAGTGCGCAAAGCGGTACGTATGCACCGCCGGGTATTCGCGCATTTACCAATAATTTCCCAACAACAGCAACTGCGGTTAAAACATTGTTGAATTCCGCCGTTGCGGTTCATCCGGGGGTAACTATTAGTGCTACTTTTGCCGGACCGTTTGTAGCAGCCGCTACCGTAAAAGGGGCAGCTAATGCAACCGCTTCAAACTTGATCATTTCTGCACCTCCATCTAATACGCATGATTTGCACCATTTAAATGGAGTGTTACATAAAATTGACCAAGTTTTATTACCACAATAATCGCGTTTTACATAAAGAAAAGGGTCTTGATTATTCAAGACCCTTTTTTGTGTTTGCAGTGGTGTACAGTTTGCTTTGTTGGGTTACAACAATATTATTCGGAAAGGTTAAGTGGTATGGAAATGATAAAAGTGCGACCTAATTCTCCTGTTTTACTAATGGTTTTTTTGCCGTTTATTTGGGCGGCACTTGCACTTAAAAAACGAAGTGTTAATTGAACATGCTCATCAGCTTTATCAATCTCTATTCCGTCATCCTCAATTTGAATGATGAAGTTCTTTTTGGTGTATTTTGAGGAGATATTTATTTGTTTTGATTTCGAAAATTCCACCAACATTTGTAAGTACTCCTGAATCATTCGGGTTACTAAATGCAAACGGTCGAAATCGGCTACCGTCATTGATTTTGCCCAATTCGTTTGAAAGTTTACCTTCTTTCTGCTACTTAATGACTCTAGAAAATCTTCCAAAACAACATGCAAACCCAATTCTAACATCGGTCCAGGTTGTAATTTTTTTGTTACATATTTTAGGTCATTGATGGTGTCACTAATGAGTTTACTACTGTCTTCTAAAACTTTCGTTTGAGTTTGTTTTTTCTTTAAAGCTGTTTCAATTAACATCCTTGCCATTACCAAAACTTGGTTGACATTTTCTGTCAAGATCGAAGCAATTGCCCTTCGCTCTAGCTCGTGGATTTCTTGTAACAATTGTACGGATGGCACAGGTAGTACAGGTAATTCGGTGTTTTTTTTCATGCAAACGGTTCGATTGGTTATTAGGGTAACAAATCACACTAATCTAGCGCAACAGACTTTTCTTGAGGAGGTTTAACCTACTTTTTATAGTAGTAAATAGTACTAGTGCATACCGTAAAAATACTATACCGTAAAAATACGGTATCCATTTGAAAAAAAACAACTTTGCAAAAAAAAATATAGAATTCTTTTTTTGTGGCGAATTCACGATGACTGTAGTATCAAAGTGTAGTAGTAGTTGGCGTTTACTTAAATTTTAGCCGAGCAATTCGGCCACCGCCACCCGCAAAAAATACATAATTCCCTTTCGTAGATTTACGGCAAACATGAAAGCCGATGGTAGAAATAGGTTGCCAATTTTGTCCATCATCAGTTGTTAAATCAACGCCATTTAAACCGCAGGTAATCCATTTGTTGCCTTGTAGATATTCTACACAACTGCGATAACCATGTGGTGGAATAGTAGGGGTTTGCCAAGAAGCACCGCCATCTTTTGTGATGGCGCAATTTTGAAAAGTACTATCTTTCTTTAAAAAATCACCACCAACGGTTATATAGGTGTTTTTGTTTTTTATGGCAATAGAATTGGTGCCGGTAGATTCTTGACCTTGTACGATTGGGATATTTATTTTTCGATCTCTAATTAGCAAATTGCTACTTTTGCCTCCGGTTACAATAATGGCTTCCTCATTGTTAATTTTACGCACATTGGTTCCGCTGCTCGCAAACATGGCTTCACCGCTATCAGCAACCGGGCGTAGGTTTTCAGGTATTTCTTGCCAATGAAATCCTCCGTCAAAAGTGCGTGCAATAAATACTTTTCCGTTGATTGGATCGCCTACAACAATACCGCTTTGTAAGTTCCAAAATTCCATGGCATCTAAAAACATGCCTTTTTGTGCATTCTCGTAAACCACCTTCCAAGTTTCACCGCCATCAGAAGTGCGAAGAATTCGGGCAGGTTCACTAATAGCCATAATTACTGCAGAAGTTTCATCAAAGGCTTCAATATCTCTAAATTCTGTTTTTTCGAAACCCTTTACTGTAACCATTTTCCAAGTATGGCCGCTATCTACACTTAACCCAATCGTTCCTGCACTGCCACTTACCCAAATAACGCGGTCGTTTACGGCACTTAACCCCCTAAATGAGGCTTTACTGCCGGATGTTAAGCTTTCTATCGTTTGTGCTTTTAGTGATGGTGCAACAAAAGCTAAAACCAACATCAAAATGGAAGTGCAAAACCGGGTCATAATGAAAGATTTTATTAAAGATAGCATGGGTTTATATATAATGAACAAACCCATGTTGCAATCGAACAGTTTTTTTACTTTTGCAACCTTATACAAAAAGCATGATTCCATATTGGTTAAGTCGTACGCAATTAATGTTGAGCGACGAAGAAGTATTACAGTTGATGAACAAGAATGTATTGGTTGTAGGTCTTGGAGGCGTTGGTGGAATTTGCGCCGAAATGATTGCTAGAGCCGGTGTTGGTAAAATGACCATTGTGGATGGCGACGCTGTTGATTTAAGTAATTGTAACCGACAAATTGTAGCGCTACATAGTACCGAAAAACAGCTGAAAACTGAAGTGTTGGCACAACGCTTACGGGATATCAATCCGGCAATCGAACTTACGGTGATATCCGAATACATTAAAGAAGACCGAATAAAAGAAATAGTTGATTCCGGCAATTTTGATCATGCAGTTGATTGCATTGATACCTTAAGCCCAAAGGTTTGGTTTATTAAATGTTGTGTTGATAGAGGGGTGCCTTTGGTAAGTTCGTTGGGAGCGGGGGGAAAGGTAGATCCTACTCAGGTACAAATCACCGATATTTCCAAAACCAAAAAATGTAATTTGGCTAAATATGTAAGAAAATATTTAAGAAAATTGGGTATTCATGATGGCGTAACGGTTGTTTTTTCGGCAGAGGAGGTAGATCAAGATAAAATTATTGAAACTGAAAAAGCGTTTCCTAAAAAATCAATCATCGGTACCATCTCTTATATGCCGGCTATATTTGGTTGCTTTACAGCAAGTGTAGTGGTACGTAATTTATATCAATCTAACAGCAACTTAGCGCAATAGAAAGCTGTTTTTACCGCTTACCGCACTTAATGCCGATTTTACCTACTTTTGAAACTCGAATTTTTTATTAACGATTTGCCTTATACACGGTTTTTATGCATGCTACAACTCTTTTCATCGATCACCAAGCTCTTGCCTTCCATCAATTTACTTCGCTCGAAAATGCCCCTCAGGTATTATCGGTAAGTGATGAAACCATGAGAACCATTGATCAATGCCGTCAATTTCTTGATCAAAAAATAGGTGCCGGAGATGCTTTGTTTTATGGAATCAATACCGGTTTTGGCTTTTTACAAAATGTAAAGATTGATCATGATCAGTTGCATGACTTGCAGTTGAATTTGTTACGTTCTCATGCTTGTGGTATGGGTGAGGAAGTGCCACCAGCTATCGTTAAGTTAATGATATTACTAAAGGTGAAATCTCTCAGCTTTGGTCACTCCGGTGTACAAACCGCAACTGTACAGCGTTTGGTGGATATGTACAATCACGATGTGCTACCGGTAATTTATATGCAAGGTTCTTTGGGCGCCTCCGGCGATTTAGCACCCTTGAGTCATATGAGTTTGCCCTTAATCGGGGAAGGCGAAGTTTGGTATAAAGGTGAAAGGATACCGGCTGCAAATGCTTTGCAACAATTAGGCTGGGCACCGATAGCCTTGCAAAGTAAAGAGGGATTGGCTTTAATTAACGGTACTCAATTTATGAGCGCCTTCGGGATGCATAATTTAGTAAAATCGGCAAGGCTATTGCATTGGGCCGATTTTATTGCTGCCATATCTTTTGATGCTTTTGGATGCGTAACGCAACCCTTACATCATCGTATACACGAAGTAAGAAATCAACCCGGACAAATTGCCGTTGCTGCTCGCTTGTCAAGATGGTTAGATGATAGCCCATTAGCAGCTGAACCTAAAAAGCAAGTGCAAGATCCATATTCTTTCCGCTGTGTACCGCAAGTGCATGGTGCTACACGCGATGCTTTTGAATATGTGCAACAAGTGTTTTTGCGTGAAATTAATGCGGTTACCGATAATCCTAATATTTTTCCCGAGGATGATTTAATTGTGAGTGGCGGTAATTTTCATGGTCAGCCCTTAGCGATTAGTCTCGATTTTCTTTCAATTGCCATGGCTGAAATTGGCAATATCTCAGAAAGAAGAACTTATCAATTAATCAGCGGTCAGCATGGCTTACCCTTGTTCTTGATTAAGCAACCCGGTTTGCATTCCGGTTTTATGATTCCGCAATACACGGCCGCCGGTATTGTGAGTGAAAATAAACAGTTGTGTACGCCGGCAAGCGTTGATTCTATATCATCCAGTAATAATCAAGAAGATCATGTAAGTATGGGCGCTAATGCAGCCACAAAGTGTTTTAGAGTGGTAAATAATGTTGAAAAAGTATTGGCCATTGAATTACTTACAGCGGTGCAAGCATTAGAGTTTCGACGCCCATTACAAAGTTCGCCCATTATTGAGCAAGTGGTTGCTGCTTTTCGCGAAAAAGTAAGTTTTAATGAAGCAGATCGTATATTGAAATATGATATGGATGCTGCAGTAGCCTTTATACGCAGTTATGCCTTACCGGTTTAACTTGATGCAGATGCAATAATGAGTTTAGCAACCTGTTTAACCGGAAAGTTTACAGAGTTCGCTATGAAGCACTTTTGATGCGCTAAATGGTGCAAGTGATTTATTTTTTCTTCCAAAACAGGATGCTTCACTGTTACGGTAGGATGTAGGGTCGCTTTTGTAAATTGACCGCTTCCATCCGAATGTTCAATCATTTCTCCTTTTGCTTGATCAATATAGTCTACCACCACTATTTTTTCTGTTGAACAAAGGTGTAAAAACCAAAGCATATGGCAAGATGAAAGGGCGCTTAGTAATAATTCTTCAGGATTGTATTTGGCTGCATCTCCTCTAAAAGCCGGATCAGAAGAGCCTTCAATAATTGGCTTACCTTCAGTTTGAATGGTATGACTTCTTTCGTATTGTTGGTAATGACTGGTGCCGCTGCCGGTATTGCCTGTCCATTGAATAGTAACTTGATAATGATGCATACAATTGGGTTTACAATTCAATTAATTGATATGGGGTTTGAAGTGCCTGAAAGGCTAGTTGCATGCGCTCAGGATGGGTGTCGGTTATAAAAACTTGTCCCTCATTTTCGCAGCAAACCCAATGTAATAAATTGTGCATGCGTTCGCTATCTAACTTTTCAAAAATATCATCTAGCAATAATACCGGAGCTTTCCCTTTGTGTTGTTTGATGAGTTCGTATTCGGCAAGTTTTAAGGCAAATAGCATACTCTTGCGCTGCCCTTGCGATGCAATTTGTTTAAACACCTGTCCGTTCATGCCAATTCCTATATCATCTTTATGAATACCTACACCGGTACGTTGCAAAATAAAGTCTTTTTGCCTCGATTGAATTAGCAATTGTTCAAAGCTTTGCCCGGTTAATTGACTTTGATAATCTAAACTCACTCTTTCGGCTTTTGCAGCAATTTGTTGATAAAACCGATTCACCAAAGGAATAAACTGAATGGTGTATTGATGTCTTAAATGATGTAAGGGGAGGGCCGCTTGAATGAGTTGATGATCGAGCACTTCCAATAATGCCAGATCTTGCCTGCCTTCTTCCGCAAAGCGTTTGAGTAAACTGTTGCGTTGCTGTAAAATCTTATTGTATTGAATTAATCCAAGTAAATAATTGGCGTCAATCTGGCTTAACGTAGTGTCTAAAAACTTCCTTCTTATTTCGCCGCTGCCGGTTATTAAATTAATGTCGTCTGGGGCAATCATTACCGCAGGAAATCGACCAATATGTTGGGATAGTTTTGGATAGGGAACAGCGTCTACCGTAAATTCTTTTTTAGCGGTACCTCGATGGATGCAAATTAGTTTTTGATCATCTACTATGGCTTCCAAACGAAAGCCATTAGCATTGAATTGAATATTCAAACTATCTGTAGAAACGAAATAGCTCCTTGTAAAACATAAATAATATATGGCATCTAGCAAATTTGTTTTGCCTTTGCCATTCTTGCCGCCAATTGCCACAATACGTTCATTAAAAACAAACGACGAAAAGTCGTAGTTTTTAAATTGAGTAAGGTTAATCGACGCAAATGCCGGCATATGGTAAAGTTATAATGATGGTGCGCAATAGATAAACCCCCAATAATTTACATTCTATCCGGCACAGTAATACCCAATAGTTGCATGCCGTTTTTAATGGCATGAGCCGTCATAACGGCAATCATTACACGTAATTGTTTTTTGTCTGCTGTTTCGGCATTGGCAATGCTGTGTTCAGAATAAAAAGAATTAAATGTTTTGGCTAATGCATAAATATAATTAGCTACAACTGAAGGGTTGTGTTCATGGCCTGCCTGTTCTAATATGGTTGAAAACTGTTCCAATTGTCTTAACAAAGCCTTTTCCAACGGAAGCAAAGCTGCTGTGGGTTGCGTTGCATTTACTGAAGGGAGCTTACGCAAAATACTGTTGATTCTCGCATAGGTATATTGAATGAACGGCCCGGTAAATCCATGAAAATCAATACTTTCGGTTGGGTTAAATACCATGGTTTTTTTAGGGTCAACACGCAATAAATAAAACTTCATGGCGCCTAATCCTAAAGTATGGTATAATTGATCAAGTTCTTCTGCAGTAAAATCTTTCACCTTTCCTAATTCTTCAGTAAGTTGCTGCGCGGTATCCTTCATTTCCTGAACTAAATCATCTGCATCTACCACTGTACCTTCCCGACTCTTCATTTTGCCACTTGTTAGTTCTACCATTCCATAGCTTAAATGAAAAATATTTTCTGCATTGGGCATGCCTAATTTTTGACAAATCAATTGCAGCACTTTCATGTGATAATTCTGCTCATTGCCAATTACATAAATACTTTGATCAATTTTGTACTGATCGTATTTTTGTTGGGCTAAACCAATATCCTGCGTGATATATACCGAAGTGCCGTCTTTTCTTTGAACTAATTTTTCATCTAGTCCATCCGCGGTTAAATCAATCCAAATACTACCATCTTCTTTTTGATAGAATACTTTTTTGTCTAATCCCTGTTGAACAATGTCTTTACCCAGCAAATAGGTATTACTTTCAAAATAGGTTTTATCGAAATCAGAGCCGATAGTTTTGTACGTGCTGTCAAATCCTTCATACACCCAACTATTCATCGTACGCCATAGGTCAATTACTTCGGGTTTACCTTCTTCCCAATCCAACAACATTTGCTGGGTAGCTTTCATAATGGGCGCCTCTTTTTCAGCCACTTCCTTGGTTAAACCGGATGCAATGAGTTCATCTACTTGTTTTTTGTAAGCATCATTAAAAGCCACATAATATTTGCCTACTAAATGATCGCCCTTTATGCCACTGCTTTGTGGCGTTTCTCCATTGGCAAATAACTGCCAAGCAATCATGCTCTTACAAATATGAATTCCCCGATCATTAACAATACAACTTTTAATCACCTCATAGCCGGTTGCTTTTAGTATTTCGGCAACACTCCAGCCTAAAAAATTGTTACGTAAATGGCCTAAATGTAATGGCTTATTGGTATTGGGTGAGGAGTATTCTACCATTACTTTTTTACCATTGGATGGCAAAAAACCAAATTTATCATTGTTGAAATCTTGCACCAATACCTGATTCCAATAGGCATCTGCAATGGTGATATTCAAAAAGCCCTTTATTAGATTGAATTGAGAAAATAGCGCAGGTGCATTGGTAATTAACTGCGCTCCAAGTTGCTCGCCAATACGGTCGGGTGCAATTTTTAATGACTTTACCAAGCTAAATAAAACGACTGTATAATCACCTTCAAACTCGGGTTTAGTTTGGTTGATTTGAAAATCTGCCGTTGTAAACGATTGAGAATAGAGTTGTTCGAGTGCCGTAATCGTATGTTGCTGAATGATTCTAGTTATTGACATGCCGCAAAAGTAATCAAAACAGGGCATTTCTGGAACCCGTAAAATTTCGTTTCTACGTTAAAACTGCGGTAAAAACGTAGCGGAATACGTATTTAAAATGGTAGTTTCTAATTATCCATTAGTTTTGCCACAATTTTGGATGCATGAAGAAACTCGATTGGTACATATTGCGAAAATTCTTAACCACCTTCATTTTTTGTTTGTTGGTGATGACAATTATCGTAGTGGTTATCGATTGGAGTGAGAAAGCCGATGATTTTGTAAAGTCCAAATTACCCGTTTGGCAAATCTTTACCGATTATTATGCAGGCTTTATTCCTCGGATTGATGCCATGTTATATCCGTTATTTGTTTTTATCAGTGTAATTTTTTTTACTTCCAAAATGGCCGAGCGTACCGAAATTGTGGCCATCTTAAGCAGCGGTGTTAGTTTTAGACGAATGTTGCGTCCATTTTGGGTGGGTAGCATTTTTTTAGCATCCATCTTGTGGGTAGGGTATCATTTTATTTTACCTCCGGCCAATGAAAAATGGGCCAATTTTGAAAATAAATACATTTCAGGCACTACAGATTATTCTACCGCTCCGTTTCCATCTCATTTTTACTTTCGGCTAGATTCAAATTCCTATGCCGGTATGCGCTATTTTGACACCACTAGTAAATCGGGAGGTGTATTTTTTATTCATAAGTTTTTGAATAACGAATTGGTGTATAACATGCGCGCAGGAAGTTTTTTTTGGGATACCGCTCAAAAAAATTGGAAGTACAATATTGTGCTAGAAAGAAAAATGCAAAAAAATGGTGAAACCCTTACACCAAGTATGTCGGTTAACCGTAACTATAATTTTAAGCCGCGTGATTTAAGAAGAGATGAATATTTAAAAGATCGCTTATCAACACCCGAACTAAATGAGCTGATTAAGTTAGAGCAATTAAGAGGAAAAGAAGGGATCGGTTCTTTATTAGTTGAGCGATATAGCAGAGATGCTATTCCGTTTTCAGTTATCATTTTAACCATCATTGGTGCGGTGGTTGCATCTAAAAAAGTTCGCGGCGGAAGTGGATTTCATCTGGCTATTGGAGTAATTCTAAGTGTCGTTTATATTTTATTTAGCCGTATTTCTGTGGTGTTTGCTACAAAAGGTAATTTTCCACCATTGCTAGCGGCTTGGGTTCCCAACATTATTTTTAGTTACTTGGCCTATTATTTTTATCGCAAAGCACCCAAATAAAAAACCGCACTGTTTAAAAGTGCGGTTTAAGTAAGGATGAATTGTTTGTATTACAGGATGCTGATATTAATAACTTGTTGACGACCTTCTTGATTAGAAATTTCCACTTTGTACATCCCGGCCGGTACTGACTGGTTTACCGAAACCGGGTAAACCGAAACGCCACCTTGGTGATTGATAACCGACGAGCTGATTTTTTCGCCATTTAAATTGTAAACCTGTACTTGATATTTACCAGCTGCTTGTGCAGGCATGTTAATTTGCATGGTATGATTTACAACCGGATTAGGATAGATGCTGATTGGCGCTTCGATACTAGTAGCATTAACTTTTACGATTGCACTAAATTTAAAGCTGCCATCCAAATCAACCATTTTAAGGCGATAGTAATTATTACCGCTAAATGGTTTTGCATCTAATGTTTGATAGTTAGTAGCGGTACGTTGATTGTTTGCAGATACTGTAGTCATAGGTTGAAAGTTTTTACCATCAGCCGATCTTTCAATGATGTATTGAGAAAGGTTGATTTGGTTTTCTACATTCCATTCTACTTTTACTTGTTGCTGAACTTTAAAGGCTTGAATTTTAGTGATTGTTACTGGTAATACTGCAGTAATAGGTTGTAAAGATTTAAATACAATTCTAAAACGATTTGGGTTGTAACCTGCAGCAATAGTGAAATTGATATAGGTTGTAGAATCAAAATTTAATGCGGTATTAGTTCCTAAAAATAAATCTTCCACTATTGCACTATATTTTGAGCTGTTGAAGTTGATTGGATTTATTTCCAATTTGTATCTGCGTGCAGCCATATTACCTAATTGAATAAAAATGGTATCAGTACTGTTGAAAAAGTCTCTACGCTCGATACTGTAGTTTTTATCGTTACGTACCAAGCTGATACTTTCTGTTCCGCTATTGTAAAGTTTGGTTGCATCCATTTCGTCAATACCATTTTTAAAAGTATAATCAAATGCAGCCATAACGCCATCCACTACCGGTGTTGCACCACTTGAATGCGCTGCTTGTAAATTGATGAATAATTTACTTTGATGATCAGATGGTCTGAATACATTGGTGTTGCCGTTACCGGTTTTATGTGCTTCTGTAATTGTTAATGTACCTACTGCTTTAGCATCTACAAAGAATGCTGCGCCTGATTGTGCAAATTCATTGATGCTGCTTGCGGGAGTCGGAACATAGTCATATGAGCTACCATTATAACTGGCAGTTACATATCCGCCTACATTGAAATTACCGCCTAAACGTGGGTCCCAAAATTTAAAGTTTTTGTTGATGACCGCAGTGTTACTTGTAGCAATTCTGTCCAAATCAATAGGCGACGCAAAAGGATTGCCTACTAAAGTCCAACCGGTTGTTGTTAAAGAAACTGTTTGATTACCAGTTTTAATACTTCCGCTGGTGCGTAAGGTTGTGTTATCGGCAATAGATGCAGTACCCTGACTTAAAATATTTGCTCTTGAACCTCTAACAAATAAGAAATAAGCAGTTTTATTTGTGATGGCTTGATTGGTATTACTAATACCTGTCCAAACTCCATTTACCAATTCTTTCATAGAAGGGTTACCTGCAGGATTTTGGTCAAAGCCGCTGGTGAAATTGCCTCCTGTGATATGTGTACCATAACCGGGATTAGGATTTGTAACGGTTCCGCCTGCACCTTCTTGAATTGCTGCGTTAATGGTAGGTGCACCCGAACTTGCAACCGGGAAGCTAATTAAGCGCCATGATCTACGAGCAGGAATAAATCTTTCTATTGAAAATTTACCATTAGTACCGTAAGTGATACTTCCCCCAACTGCAGCTACACGTGCCGTTTTAGTTTCAGTTGATTTTAAGGTGATCACCTTACCGTCTAATGCTAAGGTTGTGCCGGTATTGATTTTTAAAGAGTCTAAAATGGTTGCATTTCCTCCCATTGTTTTGGTATTGCTACCGCTGGTGGCAAGAATATTATAGGTAAAGGCAGGCACTGTTTGCGCTGCACCGTTAAAGTTGAAGGCAGATCCTGTAACTGTGTAAGAAGTTGTGCTTGCATCAGGCGTAAAGCTGCCGTTCACTGCAATTTCACCGCTGTTGGCAAAAGTAATCGTGCGTGTACCGTTAGCAGGAATATTTAAATTTTTGTAGTTTAAGGCATTTACGGTTTGATTGGCACTGCCATTATAAGTTACCGTAAGATTTGTAAGCGTTTTGTTGCTGATGGTGTATTGACTTAATAAATCAGCCGTTCCGGTAATATTACTTACTTTAATTTGTCCGTTACCGGTTAGTGTTCCGGCACCGCTAATCACGGTAGATGCTGATGGGGTAAAGCTACTGAAATCGCCAACTGTAAAAGTATTGCTAACGCTAAAGTTATTGTTAGCTATAAGGCTGATATCACCGCTACCGGTTGTATTTGTAAAAGTTAAATTGCCATAAGTGCTTACCGGGATATCGGTAACCGGTGCTATGGTTTGGATGCCGCCATTTGCTTGACGATATTCAACCGTTGAACCATTTGCTAAACTGTAGGTTGAAAACCCAGCAGGGAAATTGTTGCCGCTAATTGCAAAGCCACCCGGTAAGGTTCCACCCACAGTTACAGAGGAAGTACCGCCTAATTTTAAAGTAGCGCTGCCATTCATGGTAAATGTACCACCGGTAGTTTGGCGGTTCCATTGACTAGTGCCCACATTTAAAACACTTGACCCGTTAATGGTTAAGTCGCCAGTTAAGTTATCCGGAACAACTAAGCTTGAAACTAAATTAACAGTTGGGTTATTTGTTTGGCCGATGATAACGTTATTAAACATCGCATAATAATACACATTATCCCAAGTGATGGTTTGCGTGCTTGATCCGTCAAAAATGGCTGTGTTAGGTTTGTTGGTATTGTGAATAGTTGCAAACACACCAAAAGTAAGATTGCTTCTAAATTTGAGCGTACTGTTACTATTGCCTATTAAATATACGCCATCACCAGCATCGGTGGTACCTAGCGTTACATTTCCTTTAAAGTCTATAACACCAGCTTGTGTGCCCCCGTTAACGCCCAACATTAAACTATTTGAACTGCCGGAGGTGATATCTGCATTTGTTGTTGAATTGATTGTAAACGTATAAGCATCCACGTCGATGATACCCACCAAATTGGAAGTGCTGGTTCTAAAAGTTAAAGCATTAATAGTGGTGTTTTCACTCATTTGAATAGTTGCTGAACTAACTAACTGAACGGTTAAGTTGTTAATTGCTTCAGGATAACCAATGGGATTCCAGTTGGCCGGGTTATTAAAATCAGTACCTGTACCACCGTTACCGGCACCTACCCAACTACGAGAAAAAGTACTAGCGTAGTAAGTATAAGTTTCGGTGCTGGTTGCAGTGCCTAATGCGGTTGTTACCGTTACTTTTCCGGTGGTGCCGGCAGCAACGGTTGCAATAATTTGTGTTGATGAGTTACTTTGAATTGAAGCAACGGCTGTACCTCCAATTTTTACAGAGGTAGCGCTTGAAAGGTTTATACCATTGATAACTAATTTACTTCCTGTGCCACCGCTTCTTGAAGGTAGATTAGATATTACAGGGGCTGTTCCACCACTATAAAAAGTAAGTCGGGTGTTTGCTCTAGAAGAAGATAGGGTACCATTGCCGGTAGGGGCTGAGTTATCTTGCGCCCAAGTTTGTGCGCGATTAGAACCCACATTATTCCAACGGTATTGTTTGGCAGATGAACTCTCGTTCCCTGTTCCGGTTGTATTGGTTTCAATTAAAATTAACAAATTGTTACTGCCACCTGAAAATGCAAATGGAGCGGTAAGTGTTAAACTATTCCATCCACCACCGGTGAAAGTGGTTAGTACGCCATCATAAACTAAAGTAGCTCCTGTTTTGTAGCTATCAAAAGTTGAAGCGCTAAGCGTGCTTGCAGTAGTAGTTTTAAAATAAATTTTAGTGATAGCTCTACCTGGTTTGTTAGATCCAGATCCTACGCTATTTAAATAATAGCCCAAGGTGGTAATGGTACCTGTACTTGCTATTTCTGCAGCCGTATATAACATGGCACTGCGTTGGTAGCCATAATAAGTACCAAATGGATAGTTGGTACTAGAGCCGTTTGTATTGGCCGAAGGGATGGTTACCTGTGCACCCGATTGAAGGGCGAAAGCTAATAAAACCAATATCAATTTAATATTGGTAGCGAAGAAGTTGAAAATACTTTTTGTGGTAGAAGTCGTTTTCATGGTAGGGTGTATGTTTTTATTCACAACCCTGATTACCTAAAGAGTGCCAATTTTTAACGTATTGAAATACATGATTTTATAAAATTAACTGGAATGAGATTTTCCAATAATTGAAAGAGGTTTCCATTTTTTGGAATAATTTTTATTTCAATTAAGCTCATTTTAATAGGTATTGATGAGTTATATACAGTGGCTGAATGGCTGCCGGATTGAAGTGAAAAGCCCCGCGATTTATCGGGGGATTGAAACGAAAAGCCGGAACAACTGCTGAGTATTGCGTTGCAGCCAACAGCCCCAATAAAAAATGCCACCCTAATGGATGGCATTTAACGGTATGTTTTTAGTTACTTTTTTGATTCATTGCCGGATGATTTCGACCATCCATCTTTCAATGTTACCGTGCGATTGAAAATGAGCTTTTGAGCATTACTATGTATATCTGCACAGAAATAACCTTTTCTGATAAATTGGAAACGTTCGTTTTCGCCGGCCTCGGCCAAGGAGGCCTCCACCTTTGCGTTGCTGATAACGGTTAAAGAATTGGGATTGATAAAATCTTTAAAATCACCCTCTTCGGCAGATGGATTCTCTACATTAAATAAACGATCATACAAGTGTACTTCTGCATTTAAAGCATTACTGGCATCCACCCAATGAATGGTACCTTTTACATGAATGCCACTCGTGTCGCTGCCACTCTTGCTTTCAGGAATATAGTTACAATAAATAGCAGTAATCGCTCCGGTTTCATCTTTATCAAAGCCGGTACATTCTACGATATAAGCGCTTTTTAAACGTACCATGGCTCCTGGTGCCAAGCGGAAATACTTTTTAGGTGCTACTTCCATGAAGTCTTCTTGCTCAATCCACAACTCACGACTAAAAGTAAGGCTACGACTTCCAAATGATTCATCCGGTCCGTTTTCGCTATGTAATGTTTCGGTTTTCCCTTCGGGATAATTGTTGATGATTAATTTAACCGGTTCCAAAACGGCCATTACGCGTTTTGCTTTTAAGTTTAAATCTTCGCGTAAACAAAATTCCAATAAACTAAAGTCAATCATGTTTTCGCGTTTGGCCACCCCGATGCGATCGCAAAAATTGCGGATGCTTTCAGGAGTAAAACCGCGTCGGCGCATACCACTGATGGTAGGCATGCGTGGATCATCCCAACCGTTTACATGCTTTTCAGTAACCAGTTGCAATAACTTTCGTTTGCTCATTACCGTATAGGTCATGTTTAAACGTGCAAATTCATATTGATGAGAAGGGAAGATGTTTAATTTTTCAATCATCCAGTCGTACAATTCGCGATGCGGAATAAACTCTAATGTACAAATGCTATGGGTGATTTTTTCAATACTATCGCTTTGTCCGTGCGCAAAATCATACATCGGATAAATACACCAAGCATCGCCGGTTCGGTGATGATGTGCGTGTTTAATGCGGTAAATAATAGGGTCACGCATGTGCATGTTGGTAGCAGCCATGTCTATTTTGGCACGTAAAACTTTTTCGCCATCGGCATATTTGCCGGCTTTCATTTCTTCAAATAATTGCAAATTTTCGGCGATGGATCTGTCGCGAAACGGACTATTGGTACCCGGCGTTGTAGGCGTTCCTTTTTGAGCTGCAATTGCTTCAGCAGTAGAATCGTCAACATAAGCTAAACCCTTTTCAATCAACTGAACCGCAAATTGATAGAGTTGTTGAAAATAATCACTCGCGTATAATTCTTGTGCCCATTCAAAACCTAACCATTTTACATCAGCCTTAATACTATCCACGTATTCGGTTTCCTCTTTGGTAGGGTTGGTGTCGTCGAAACGCAAATTGGTTTTGCCGCCGTACTTTATTCCCAAACCAAAGTTTAAGCAAATGCTTTTGGCATGTCCAATATGCAAATAGCCATTGGGCTCCGGTGGAAAGCGAGTAAGTATTTCGGTATGTTTACCTGATTTTAAATCTTCCTCTATTATTTCTTCGATAAAATTGAGACTCTTTTCTTCGGTCATATTCTTCTTATACGCTTTTAATGTTACGAAAATACAAAAATCTGCGCAGAGCTGTTCGTTATAATATCAGATTCGAATCAATTCGCATTTATGGTGTATTGATTAACAGTTATTTGGATTATAAATACACTTATTCAAAATATTTCAATAGTAATCTAAAAGATTCCTACTTTTATCTTATTGGTTAAAAAATTAATTTGTATGAAACGTTATTTATGGTTAATTGTTTTTGTGTGTTTAAGTACTGGAGCATTTGCGCAAAAAGACGCAAAAGATACCCCCGAGTTTGGGAAAGTTAGTAAAGAAGAGCTTCAAATCAATAGTTGTGAGTTTGATCCTGGGGCGGCAGCAATGGTAATATTTGATGTGGCTGAAGCTGCCTGCATATTGAATTTGAATTCATATAATAATCCACTTTCTACTTTTTTAGATCGACATGTGCGCATTAAAATTTTGAATGATAAAGGACTTGATCATGGCAATATTAAGATAAGATTTAGAAGCTATGATATGGCAGAGCAAATCAATAAATTACAGGGACAAACCTATAATTTAGATGCTTCCGGAAATATTGTTGTTTCTAAATTAGAAAAGGATGCCATTTTTAAAAAGAGTATCAATAAGTACTATAGTGAAATGACTTTTACTTTTCCAAATGTAAAGGCCGGAAGTATCATTGAATATAAGTATCAAGATTATTCGGGCTATTATTACGCGATAAAAAATTGGTATTTCCAAAGAAACATTCCGGTGCAGTATACGCGATACCGATTAGATTTTCCGCATGAAATTGAAGTTGCTGCAAGCGTTCATGGGCAATATGAGGTAACGCGAAATGTAGAAAATTTAAGCAATAGGAGTATTCAAACCTATAGTATGAAAAATGTGCCTGCCTTGCAGGATGAACCTTTTATGTCTAGCGACGAGGACTATTTGCAGAAACTAGAACCTGTGTTGGTGGCCTATAATTTTCCGGGTGTACCTCGCAAAAACTTGAGAAATACTTGGCAGGGTTTAGTAAAGTACTTAATTGAGGATATTGATTTTGGTGCACAGTTGAATAAAAATCTTCCACGTACGGATAGTTTGGATGCAATGTTGAAAAAATGCACGTCTTCTTTTTCAAAAATGACGACCATTTTTGATTACGTTCGTCATCAAATGGTTTGGAACGAATATGAAGGGATTTTTGCTTTTGAAGGTGTTAAATCGGCATGGAAATCTAAAAAGGGCACATCTGGTGAAATAAATTTGATTTTGGTAAACCTTTTAAAAGATGCCGGCATTGATGCAAATCCGGTATTGGTTAGTACCATAAGTAACGGAATCGTTAATATTTCGATACCAGATTATCATAGTTTTGATAAAGTGATGGCTTTTGTAGAATTAG
>JBJOQA010000012.1:0-3284 GCA_046050225.1 Bacteroidota bacterium
TTCCTGCCCATTTTGCATAATTTTACAATACATGCAAAAAAAATGGATATTCGGTTTAGCGATTTTGGCGTTGTTTACCACCCTCGCGGGTGGAATTTGGCAATTTAGGAATAAGGGAGTCCAAAGTGAAAATTCAAAAAAGAATCACCAATCAGATAGCGCCATGCTGCAACTAGGGCATCGCTTATTTTTTGACCGTCGTTTATCTATCAATAATTCACGCGCTTGTGCAACTTGTCATAACCCCAATTTAGGCTTTACAGATGGTTATAAACGATCTATTGGCGCGTGGGGGGATCTAACGCAACGGAATGCCTCACCAACTTTTAATTTAGCTGCCTATACCTATCTAACGGCTGCTGACTCTGGAATTAAGCATGCAATCGTTCAAATGAATAATCCTTTATTTAACGAGCACCCAATTGAGATGGGGGTTAAAGGAAACGAAACAAAAATATTGGCCCGTTTACAAAAGGATAAAGCCTATCAAAATTTGTTTCATGCAGCCTTCGGCTTAACTTTTGAGCAAATTAATTTCACGCATATTAAGCGTGCAATTAGTGCCTATGAATACAGCATTTATTCTTATAACAGTAAATACGATGCCTATAAAAATGGGGAGGAGGCAGCCTTAAATTCAATAGAAAAAAAAGGGATGGATTTATTTTTTTCCTCTCAGCTTGGTTGTGCAAATTGTCATGGTGGAAAAAACTTTTCAACGCCGGAAGTTGTTGCTTCATCGGGCAAACCAATGTATTACTTTAATGTGGGATTATATAATTTATATAACAGTAATGCCTACCCGAAATCAGATCAGGGTTTATTCGAAAAAACGCATGCGCAAATGGATATGGGATGTTTTAGAGTGCCAACGCTTCGAAATCTAGCATTTACAGCACCCTATTTTCACGATGGATCTGCACAAAATTTGGAGGATGCCGTAGACGTGTTTTTAAATGGAGGTCGGTTAATAGTAGGCGGACCATTGGCCGGAGATGGCAGATTAAATCAATTTAAAAGTTCACTTCTTCAACCCAAGTCCCTAAAAATAGAGGAACGCAGCGCATTGATAGCTTTTTTGATGAGTTTAACCGACTCTTCATTAATTAAAAATCCTTATTACCAAAATCCATTTACGTTTGATGAAACTAGAGATTGAAATCAAGTGAAGTTTGATGGAGGAAATTAAACATTTACCGGAACAGAATGCACCGCCGCTGCCATTTCACGAATTAATTCAGGGTCTTTTTCAATTGCATTACCAACAACAATAACATCCGCACCGGCTTTACAATTTAGATATGCTTTTTCCGGATGCGTAATACCGCCGCCAATAATTAAAGGTACATTGATCGATTGCGAAACTTGGCTGATCATACTTTCGGTAATCGGTCGCTTCGCGCCACTACCTGCATCCATATAAATTAATTGCATGCCTAGCATTTCTCCGGCCATTGCCGTACACATCGCAATTTCATTTTTATCAGCCGGTAATGGACTTGCATTGGAGATGTAAGAAACAGTTGTTGGAGCGCCGCCATCCACCACCATATAGCCGGTTGGCATGATTTCTAAGCCGCTCTTTTTTACAATAGGTGCCGAAACCACATGCTGACCGATTAATAATTCAGGATTTCTTCCGCTAATTAGCGATAAGTAAAGTAGCGCATCTGCATATTTGCTTATTTGGGAGGGGCTTCCGGGAAACAAAACCGTAGGAATAGCGCAACTACGTCTAATCCATTGCAAACATTCATCTAAATAATTGGAAATCACTAAACTTCCGCCCACTAAAAAATAATCGACCTTCGCCGATACCGCCAAGTTTATCAATTGCTCCATACGATGATCATTCACCTTATCAGGGTCAATGAGTACGGCAAAAGATTTTTTACCCAATTGCTTGCGCTCTTTTAATGAATCTAGAATCAATTTTGACATCGCTGCTACGTTCGTTCCTTGCAAAAATCAACTATTTTTTGCTTCTAATGAAAATAAAGATAAGAATTGATTGGCTAGTTTTCACTCGATTGCCAATATGAAGTATTTTTGAATATGGATATTTCTACAGAAATTATATTTAAAACGGCTAGAAGTGGTGGAAAAGGAGGCCAAAATGTTAACAAGGTAGAAACCATGGTGGAAGGATATTGGTTGGTTACAGCCAGTTTATTTTTTTCGGAAGAGGAAAAACAACGAATTGCCGAAAAGTTGGCCAACAAAATCAATTCGGAAGGATATTTGTTAGTAAAAAGTCAGGAGGAACGCAGCCAACTCGGAAACAAACAAATTGTGGTACGCAAAATGAATGAATTGGTTGCAAAAAGTTTAATTATACCTAAAAAGCGGAAACCCACACGAATTAGTAAAGCGGCAAAAGAAAAGCGACTTTCCTCAAAAAAGATAAATAGTGAGAAAAAACAGGGCCGTCAAAAGCCGCAATACTAAATATGGCCAATCGTCAAACCTGTTGTAACCTATTCGTTTCGATACTCCTGCTTTTGGGCAATTTGAGTTGGGTTGCTGCCCAAAATAAAGCTAAACAGGGCCAATTGATCATTGAGTTAAAACATATTGCAAATAATCAACCCTTACAGCTACAGCAAACCTACCAAAACAACCTTTCGCAAACCTACCGGCTTACAAAATTTAAATATTACATATCGAACTTGGCTTTTGAAAATTTGCAAACCAAGAAAGTTTACAAAAAGCAGGTTTGGCTAGTTGATCAACAGGATTCGAATACGCTTTCTATTCGATTATCCCTTCCGGTAGGAACATACAATCATTTACAGGCCTTATTAGGCGTGGACAGTGCGAAGAATTGTTCCGGCGTTCAAACAGGGGCACTCGATCCGTTGAACGATATGTTTTGGACTTGGAATTCGGGCTATATCCTAGAAAAATTAGAAGGATACGCAGATAGTAGTAGTGCCTTTAACAACAAAATTGAGTACCATTTAGGTGGTTTTCGTTCACCTTATGTTGCCATGCAAACCATTAATTTAAATCTGCCCCGTTCGGGGATAAAAATTGATGCAAACAGTACAACCCGCCTGCAAGTGGAAATGAATTTGGATCTGTTTTGGGCCTATTCAAGTATCGATTTTAAGGAGATACCGGTATGTGCCCAACCGGGAAAAAATGCCGTGCTTTTTTCACTAGCTTTTGCCAAAATGATTAACGCGTCTAAAATTAATTTAATTCAGCAACCATGATACGCAAATGGCATATTGCACTCATGGCGATTGTAGCTTTATTGGGATTTGCCAATGGGCATAAGC
>JBJOQA010000013.1:0-3825 GCA_046050225.1 Bacteroidota bacterium
AAAAAGCCTATGGCGGAAAAAAGAAAGTTGAATGGAAAGAAGTATTAGCCGGCGAACGTGCTTTTAATGAAACCGGAAGCTGGATGCCTGAAGCTACCATGGATGCTTTCAAAGAATACTTAGTGTCGATTAAAGGGCCATTAACTACGCCTGTTGGCGGAGGTATTCGCAGCTTAAATGTGGCTTTACGTCAAGAGTTAGATTTATATGTTTGTTTACGTCCGGTTCGTTATTTTGAAGGCGTTCCATCACCTATGTGGCAGCCCGAAAAGGTAAACATGGTAATCTTCAGAGAAAATACGGAAGATATTTATGCCGGTATTGAATATATGACCGGAACACCGGAAGCCATTAAATTACGCGACTTCCTCATAAATGAAATGGGTGTAAAAAAATTGCGTTTCCCAGAAACCACTTCATTCGGTATTAAACCGGTAAGTAAAGAGGGTAGCGAAAGATTGATTCGCTCTGCATTGGAGTATGCCATCGCACATAAATTACCTTCCGTAACTATCGTGCATAAGGGCAATATCATGAAGTATACCGAAGGGGCCTTTAAAAATTGGGGATACGAATTGGCCGAACGCGAATTTGGCGGACATGTATACACTTGGAATCAATGGGAAAGAACCAAAAAAGAAAGTGGTGAAGCCGTTGCGAACGAAGAAATGAAAATTAGCGCCATAGGCGGAAAAGTGATTGTAAAGGATGCTATTGCCGATAACTTTTTGCAACAAGCTTTATTGGCTCCTCAAGATTACTCTGTAATTGCCACTTTAAACCTAAACGGTGATTATATCAGTGATGCTTTGGCAGCGCAAGTTGGCGGTATCGGTATTGCGCCGGGTGCCAACGTAAATTACCTTACCGGCCATGCCGTATTTGAAGCAACACATGGTACCGCCCCACGTTTTGCCAATACCAATACGATGAACCCGAGCAGCGTAATTTTGAGCGGGGTAATGTTATTTGAATACCTTGGCTGGCGCGATGCGGCTGATTTGATTACCAATTCGGTAGGTAAAACCATCCGCAACAAAACCGTTACCATCGACTTTTTCAATTTAATGAAAGAAGGCACATTGCTTAAAACCAGCGAGTTTGCCGATGAATTGATTAAAAATTTGTAATTGTTTGTTTGGAATGGTATTGTGCCGACAATTTTTTAATTTTACCTTTTTGACCGCTTAATTAAATCATAAACATGGCAAAGATTAAAGTAGACAATCCGGTGGTTGAACTGGATGGCGATGAGATGACCAGAATTATCTGGAAGTTTATTAAAGACAAATTGATTGTTCCCTATTTAGATTTGGATATCAAATACTACGATTTAGGGATGGAATATCGTGATGAAACAAACGACCAAGTAACCATCGATGCCGCAAATGCGATTAAGCAATATGGTGTGGGTATCAAATGTGCTACCATCACTCCGGATGAAGCTCGTGTTAAAGAATTTAGTTTAAAGCAAATGTGGAAGAGTCCGAATGGCACTATCCGCAATATCTTGGATGGTACTGTATTTCGTGAACCCATCGTGATGCAAAATGTACCACGTTTGGTTACCAATTGGACGGCACCAATCATCGTTGGTCGTCATGCATTTGGTGATCAGTATCGTGCAACCGATACCGTTATTAAAGGCAAAGGTAAATTAACCATGACTTTCACACCTGAAGAAGGTGGCGAACCGCAAACATTTGAAGTGTACAATTATAAAGGCGATGGCGTTGCACTTTGTATGTATAATACCGATGAAAGTATTTATGGTTTTGCACGCAGTTGCTTCAATATGGCGCTTACTAAAAAATGGCCTTTATATCTTTCTACTAAAAACACCATCCTTAAAAAATACGACGGTCGTTTTAAAGACATCTTTGAAGAAGTTTACCAAAATGAGTTCCGCACACAGTTTGAAGCTGCAGGTATCGTATACGAACATCGTTTAATTGATGATATGGTTGCTAGTGCTTTAAAATGGAACGGTAATTTTGTGTGGGCTTGTAAAAACTATGATGGCGACGTTCAAAGCGATACAGTTGCGCAAGGATTTGGTTCATTAGGTTTAATGACTTCTGTTTTGGTTACACCGGATGGTAAAACCTTAGAAGCAGAAGCTGCACATGGTACGGTTACCCGTCACTATCGTGATCATCAAAAAGGTAAACCAACCAGCACCAACCCCATTGCATCTATCTTTGCGTGGACGCGCGGTTTAGAGTTTAGAGGAAAATTGGATGGCAACCAAGCCTTGATAGATTTCTGTCAAGCATTGGAAGCTGTTTGTATCGAAACGGTTGAAAGTGGTAAAATGACCAAAGATTTAGCCGTTTGTATCCATGGTAACAAAGTAAATCATGGCGAACATTATTTATATACCGAAGAATTTTTAGATGCAATTGATGCCAATTTGAAGGCAAAAATGGGGATCTAATTTCTCAAGATATTGAAAGTAATAAGCGGGAACATCTATTTGGTGTTCCCGTTTTTATTAACTTTCATTTATGGTAAATTCAGAAGAGGGAAATACAAGAGATTTATTGCACCTGCATCCCGAAGGGAAGGTTTTTCCTGTTATGACCATTATAATAGCAACATTTCTTTGCGGTTTGCCCGCAGGCGGATATATGCTTTATAAGAATTTTCTGGTTTTTCAAGATACTCGAAAAGCACAATTAACCATTGCCGGAACGCTGGGTTTACTGTTGTTATTGATTGGAAGCCAGTTTGTTCCCGTTCTTTCGCGATTACCCAATGTGCTGTTCATGGTATTTTTTACCATTGCCGTATCATTCATTGGTCAGCATTATCAAGCACAATTGGTTGATCGGCACTTGGCCAATGGCGGTAAACGTCATTCGGTTGCTTTTGCCTTGGTTATTTCAATTTTAAGTGTTTTGCTAGTGTACGCTATCTTCTTGTTGCTGTATTTTGCCGTGCAAGATCAGGTTGATGAGCGAATTGTACCCCGACTTTAAATTTCCTTATTTCAAAAGAATGGCCTTGCATTGCCAAAAAAGCAGGTTGTATCTTTGCAATTGAATAATTATGCAAACAAAAGGAAAAGTATTGGTAGCCATGAGTGGCGGTATTGATAGTACCGTTGCTGCCTTAATGCTCCACAAAGAAGGGTACGAAGTGATTGGCATTACCATGAAAACATGGGATTATGCAACCAGTGTGGGTACACAAGGTAAAAAGGAAACCGGTTGTTGCAATTTGGATAGTTTTAACGATGCACGTCAAGCTGCCGTGCAGCATGGCTTTCCACATTATATATTGGATATTCGAGATGAATTCGGTGATTTTGTAATCAATAATTTTATTGAAGAATACATTGCGGGTCGAACGCCTAATCCTTGTGTAATGTGCAATACGCATATCAAGTGGCGGGCTTTATTAAAACGGGCCGATGCCATGGGATGTCAATTTATTGCTACCGGTCACTATGCCCAAATTCACCAACATAGTAACGGCCGATATTTTATCCGAAAAGGTATTGATGCCACCAAAGATCAAAGCTATGTGCTTTGGGGCCTTCAACAAGATTTATTGAGTAGAACCTTGTTGCCTTTGGGTACTTATCATAAAACCGAAATTCGTCAAATGGCGCATGATTTTGGTTATCCTGAATTAGCGAAGAAAAACGAGAGTTATGAAATTTGCTTCGTTCCGGATAACGATTATCGCGGCTTTTTAAAAAGAAATGTAGAAGGGTTGGAGCAAAAAGTAGATGGCGGTAATTTTGTAGACAAAACCGGAAAAATATTGGGTAAACATAAAGGCTATCCATTTTATACGGTAGGTCAGCGCAAAGGATTG
>JBJOQA010000014.1:0-8014 GCA_046050225.1 Bacteroidota bacterium
CCGGGAAGTGATTGTATTACTTTGCTAATATCAAAATTTCCGCCCGGATTGGCTTTAATATCTTCCGTGGTGAGTCGTTGTATACTTAACGGACTTTGAATGGTGGCAACTTTAACAGTGTTTTTGCGGCCGGTAACCACTACATTATTCAGTTGTTTAACAGTGGGCTCTAGTTCAATTTGAAGGCTTGCTTCATTGCCGCTGGTAATAACCAAGTTGGTGATAGTAGAACTTTGGTAGCCAACCGCACTGAATGTAATGGAATAGCTGCCCGGTTTAATTCCGGTAATTCTAAAGTTGCCTAAAGAATCAGATAGGCTATACTTTTCACCCGGATTTAAAAGAATGTTTATGGATGAAATTGGTAATTGGCTGCTTTTGTTTACAATAACACCTCCAATTGCTGCGGTTCCTTGTTGTGCATGTAACAAAGCCGTTATACTTGCAAAAAGAACGAGTAAGGATGCTGATTTATAAATTTTGTAGGTTCGAAATTTCATCAATTAATAATTTTTACACCGAGATAAACAAGGAAAAAAATCATTTGTTCGAATTGGTAACGATTACTAAATAGATAAGCGGTGTTTGTAGGAATATTTAGCTAATACTTGTGTTGACCATAGCACCTCCTTCTGTATTCGAAAATTTAATAGCAATGTAGAGTTATATCAATACGGAAGCGCCACTAGCACGATGTAGGTATTTTAATGCATAAGCGGATGCAATTAATAATAGTTGGGTAATAAATGTTTCTAAATAAAATCTATGCATATTCAAATCAATATGTTATTTCGTTCAAAAACACAAGAAGCAATATTTTATCTTTAGCGCGAAAATTGGCTGTTTAACAATTGATGATTGCCTTAAAGTAAATCTGCTACTTTTTATCTATGTGTTGCTTATAAACTATAAACATATCATAAGCATCTCTTTCGCAACAAAAACGGATGAAAATTGTTTTGATTAAGATGGTTAACATTCAACTGATTCATTTTTACAACCTGTATTAATTAATCAATTGAAATGCGATCTGCATATTTTTACATTAAACTGACAATATAGTTTTATCAAAATGATCTTTAATTCTAATTTTGCATCGTGTTAAGAATAGCAGCTATTTTATTTTTAGTGACCCACTTTTTCCAGGCCTTTCAGGGCTTGGAAAAACTATTGCTGCGCACCAATACTTTGCATTACGAATATGCCAACCCCCATCGTTCTGAGCCGGAAAAATCCAAACAAATTCCTCCGGCTGAAAACATGCCTTCAGATTTTGAAACGGTGGACGCAGATACCGAAAACGATGCACTAGACGAATTTGTTCCGTTGCATCAAAACTACATTTATCGCAATTTCATTCTTCTTCCTGTTCCAAGCTCAGCCGCTCGGATGAAAGACCTATTGCATCATGAGCTGCTCTGTCCTCCTCCTGAGCGTTCTTCATTCGCCTAATCTTTTTTCCCGCTCCTCCAGCTGAATGCTGGTTTTTTCAACAATTAATTTTTTATGAAAAAGTCATTGTTAATACAATGGGTTGCTTTTTTCATGGCCCCCTTGTATTTAGGATCTTGTAATAATTCGAATTCCGGTCAACCGGAAAAAATAGAAACGCTTAATGTATTCCAGCCTATCAGGGTTGATACTGTATTTACTAAAGAATACGTAGCCGAAATACACTCTTTGCAAAACGTTGAAATAAGAACACATGTTAGAGGTCTTATCGAAAAAATTCATGTAGATGAAGGTAAGCCGGTTTCAAAAGGACAAGTGTTGTTCACGCTTGGTAGCAGGGAGTTTCAAGAGAATTTACTTAAAGCAACCGCTAATTATAAAAGCGTCTTTTCAGAGTTAAAAGTAGCAGAAGTAGCACTAAAGAATACCCGCACGCTTGCGGAACGAAAAATTGTATCACAGTCTGAACTAGATATGGCTGTAGCCCGAAAAGAAGCGATAGAAGCTAAATTGGAAGAGGCTCGAATTGCGATTTCCATCGCCGAACTAAATCTTTCGTTCACGCGGGTAAAGGCGCCCTTTACTGGCGTGATCAACCGAATTCCCAACAAGGTCGGTAGTTTGGTAGATGAAGGAGCACTGCTAACAACAATCTCAAATAATGATGAAGTTTTTGCCTATTTCAATGTGTCGGAAAAAGAATTTCTGGAATACAAGAAGCAGGGAGAAGGAAACAAGCTAGATCATGTTCGTTTGTTAATGACCAACAATGAGATGTTCAGGTATGATGGGAAAGTAGAAACGGTAGAAAATGAAATTGATGCCGGTACCGGTAATATTGCTTTTCGTGCAAGGTTTAAAAATCCGGAGCATCTGTTGAAGCATGGATCGAGCGGCCGCATTCAATATGACGAAAAACTGCAAGGAGCTTTGATCATACCTCAAAAATCAACATTCGAAATTCAGGATAAAACCTATGTATATGTGGTTAATGATTCGAATAGGGTGCTGGTAAAAAACATTGTTCCAAAGTTTAGATTGAACCACTTATTTGTGGTGGAATCTGGCATTTCTACTACCGATAAAATTATCTACGAAGGATTACAAAAGGTAAGAGCGGGCCAGCAGGTTAAGTCGGTACTTATCCCATTCCATTCATTGAAATTTAATTAACCACACTGAATTTTTTAAAATATTTCTACATGTCTTCCCTTTTTATAAAAAGGCCGGTACTCTCTATTGTTGTTTCAATAGTAATTGTGTTTTTAGGCTTGTTGTCTTTTACACAATTGCCGGTAACTCAATTTCCAGACATTGCGCCTCCAGAGGTAAATGTAACTACAAAGTACACCGGTGCTAATGCAGAAACCTGTGTTAAAGCGGTGGTTACACCGCTCGAAAGAGCCATTAATGGCGTGCCGGGTATGTCTTATATGTCTTCGGTTTCGGGTAATGATGGCACCAGCGTTATTCAGATCATTTTTAAGGCCGGCACCGATCCGGATGTTGCAGCGGTAAATGTTCAAAACAGAGTGTCGTCTACTATTGATGAACTTCCGGAAGAAGTGGTTAAATCAGGTGTTATTGTAGAGAAGGTGCAGAACAGCATGCTGCTTTATGTAAATATGCTCAGTCAGGATCCCTCGATGGATGAAAAGTTTTTATACAATTACACGGATATCAATCTGATGCCTGAGCTGAAACGTATTGAGGGTGTAGGCTTCGCTGATATCATGGGAATGCGGGAATACTCAATGCGAATCTGGCTCAATCCCCAGAAGATGACCGCTTATGGTATTTCAACGGATGAAGTGATAACCAGTTTAAAGCAACAGAATGTAGAGGCTGCGCCCGGAAAAATCGGAGAAAGCTCAGGAAGAAAATCACAATCATTGCAATATGTGGTTAAATACACCGGTAAGTTCAATACAAAAGAGGAATACGAAAACGTGGTAATTAAAAGCGCGACGGATGGAGCGCTCATTCGCTTGAAAGACATCGCAGAAGTGGATTTTGGTTCGCAGGAATATGATGTATTATCAAAAGAAAATGGAAAGCCCTCCGCGGCAATTATGCTGAAGCAGCGTCCAGGTAGTAATGCACGGGAAGTAATTGCCAATATTAAATCACGAATGGAGGAGTTAAAAGCCGGCTTTCCACCAGGCGTTGATTATACAATCAGCTACGATGTATCTGCATTTTTGGATGCGTCTATTAAAGAAGTAATTAAAACCTTAATTGAAGCCTTCATACTGGTTGCATTGGTGGTATTTATTTTTTTGCAAGATTTCAGGTCGACCTTGATTCCCATTTTGGCGGTTCCCGTTTCTTTGATCGGTACATTCTTCTTTATGTCCCTGTTCGGATTTTCACTCAACATGATCACCTTATTTGCATTGGTGCTATCAATCGGAATTGTGGTGGATAATGCCATCGTAGTAATTGAGGCTGTGCATGCTAAAATGGAAAACTCTTCCATGGGTGCCTATGCTGCTACAGCCTCTGCCATGAAAGAAATAAGTGGTGCCATCATTGCCATCACCCTGGTGATGTCTGCAGTGTTTCTACCTGTAGCCTTTATGCCAGGATCTGCTGGGATATTTTACAAACAGTTCTCTTTAACGATGTCGGTTTCTATTGTGCTTTCTGGTATTGTTGCACTTACGCTTACCCCGGCCTTGTGTAGTATGCTCCTGAAAAAAACAAATCATGCGAATCACAAAAAAAAGGGATTCGGTCTTTTTTTCGCCGGGTTTAATTCCTGGTATGAAGGATTGTCTGCTAGGTACAAGCAATTGATTACAGCGATAGCGAACCGAAGGGTAATTACATTTTCTTTGTTGGTTGCTTTTTGTTTGGCGTCGGGTATTTTTGGGAAGTTCGTGCCTGCGGGATTTATACCCAACGAAGATCAATCTACCATTTATGCAAGTGTAACAACACCTTCCGGATCTACGCTAGAGCGAACAGAACGCATCGTTGATGAAATTCAAAAATCTGCACAGTCTATTGAAGGAGTAGCAACAGTATCAAGTTTGGCCGGTTTTAATGTGCTTTCAGATGGAACAGGAGCTTCTTTCGGAATGAATTTGATCAGTCTTAAAAAATGGGATGAAAGAGCAATGACTGATAAACAGATCATTGATGTGCTGAAAGAAAAAACCAGGTACATCAAAGATGCGAATATTGAATTTTTTACTCCCCCACCCATTCCGGGTTTTGGTAATGCCAGTGGATTTGAACTTCGCTTGTTGGATAAAACAGGAAAGGGAGATTTGAAGGCATTGGAAAATATTGCGGTGAAGTTCTCGGATTCTATGAATGCGCGTAAAGAAATATCCAATGCCTTTACCACCTTTGACGCCAGCTTTCCACAATATATGGTTTCCATCGACAATGCAAAAGCCGCACAAAAAGGAGTGGTGGTTGCTGATGTATTAAATACCCTGCAGATTTTTCTGGGAAGTGAATACGCCACTAATTTTATTAAGTTCGGACAGTTATATCGGGTAATGGTACAGGCCCTTCCCGAATACAGAGCCAAGCCAGAAGATATCTTATCGTTGTATGTAAAGAATCAATCCGGCGAGATGGTTCCGATTTCTTCGTTTTTGAAAATTGAAAAAGTATACGGACCGGAAGTTATTACACGCTACAATATGTATCCTGCGGCGATAGTTAACGGTGAACCCGCAGCAGGGTTCAGTAGTGGTCAGGCTATTGATGCCATTAAAGACGGCGCGGCTCGTTTGTTGCCTGCTGGTTATTCCTACGATTGGGCTGGTTCTTCAAGAGATCAAGCGATGGCAGGGAATGAAGCTTTGTTTATTTTCTTGATTTGTTTGCTGTTTGTTTACCTGCTTTTATCTGCACAATATGAAAGTTTTCTTCTGCCGCTTCCGGTTATTCTTTCCTTGCCGGCCGGAATATTCGGCGCATTCTTCCTGTTATGGATGATGGGCTTGGAGAATAATATTTATGCGCAGGTGGCTATGGTGATGTTGATTGGGTTATTAGGTAAGAACGCGATATTAATTGTAGAATTCGCGGCCTTGAAACATCGTGATGGTTATCGTCCACTGCAGGCAGCTATTGAAGGTGCGAGTCTGCGTCTTCGTCCGATATTAATGACTTCGTTTGCTTTCATTGCCGGATTAATTCCATTGATGTTTGCGAATGGTGCCGGTGCAATTGGCAATAAAACGATTGGATCTGCAGCAGCAGGCGGCATGTTATTCGGAACCTTATTCGGACTGATTATCATCCCCGGTCTTTATGTGATGTTTGCAACCATTCAAGAAAAGTTGCAGAAGAAAAAATTAAAAGAAGAGAAACCTTATACAGAAATTTTATGACAGCATTTAAAATTAAAAATATCATCAGGGGCGTTTTTGTACTTTTCAATGCAGCCCTGTTAACAGCCGGTTGTAAAATACCAGCCTTACCTGGATCAAAACCGGTCTCTATGATGCCATCAACATACCGGGATGTTACTGATACTGTAAACAGCTCACAACTTAAATGGGAAGACTTCTATTCTTCGCAACCCCTTCGAAATATTATAGATACTGTTCTGGCCAATAACCCCGATATGCAGATTGCTTTTGCGCGCATTCAATATTCACAGGCGCAATTAAAACAAGCTTCCGGTTTGTTACTTCCACAAGTGAATGCATTGGTATCACCAAGTTTAAGAAAATTTGGTCAGTACACGATGGATGGTGCCGGAAATATAGCTACAGATATAGAGTCCGGAAAACGCGTACCGGTTAATTTGCCTGACTATTTTCTTGGGTTTCAGTCTTCTTGGGAGATTGACCTTTGGGGTAAATTAAAAAACAGGAAGAAGGCTTCGTTGTCAAGAGCATTGGCCACCGAATCCTATAGAAATCTGTTGAAAACTAACCTAATCGCAGAAACCGCAAGTACGTATTATGATCTAATGGCGGTGGAACAGGGAATCAAAACGCTGGATCAAACCATTGAATTACAAAATCAAGCGCTAGAGATCATGCGAATTCAGAAGGAGGCAGCGGTAGTGAATGAGTTAGCTGTTCAGCAATTTGAAGCGCAGTTATATGGTATGAAAGCTTTGCGGGTTCAACTCTTGCAACGAATTATAGAAAGCGAAAATAAATTGAATGTGCTGGCAGGAAAACCGTTAGGAATTATCCGGCGAGATAGTTCTATTTTTCAAACACAATTGTTACCTGTAGTTCACGTAGGACTTCCCGGACAAATACTTTTAAACAGGCCCGATATTCGTCAAACAGAGTTGGAGTTGTTGGCCGCTTCAGCCGATTTGCGTTCAGCCAGGGCAGCTTTTTTGCCATCGGTGGTTATTACCGGTTCCTTGGGTACACAGGCCTATCTTCCCAGTTTGCTTAAAACATTCCCGGAATCCATTGCATACAATATAATCGGAGGTATTACTATGCCTTTTTTGAACAAGCGAAATATTAAAGCTGAATTTGCAAAAGCGAGTGCCCAACAGAAAGAGGCTTTAATTAATTATCAAAAAAACATCTTTCAAGGCTATTTGGAAGTTGACCAAGAACTTAAAAGAAGTAGACGATTGATGGAACTGGTTGACCTGAAAAAACAGGAAGTAAAAATATTAACTAATAGTGTGGCTGTTGCTGCTGATTTATTTAAAACGGGAAGGTCAACCTACTTGGAAGTGCTATTTGCGCGGCAAAACCAATTACGATCCAATTTGGAATTAATTGAAACTCAAAAAGCACAATGGATATCAACCGTGAATCTTTATAAGACTTTAGGTGGCGGATGGCGGTAGGTTTACTTACTGCTGAACGGCTCTATCGCCATTGGGTTGTCTAAATGCCCTTCAGCAAAAATTAAAGTCATTTTCCTTTTAGTCTATATTTTGAAGTCAACGTTAACGTTATGCTGTATCATTTGTAAATGAGGAACCCCAAATGCAGATAGGATACTTTACCTCTGTTTCAATCTTGCAGCTGTATTAAAACAAAAAGCCATCATCACAGATGGCTTTTTGTTTTAGTGCTCCCCTTTTCAACAAAGGAAGCAACTATAATTCGATGATTGCACCTAAACCAACGTCTATATTGCTTAACCCATAGCAGTATATTGCATGGTATTAAGATGTAAGTAAGTTTGAATAAACTTTGGAAAGGGGGTGAATGGGGTTCAAACTCCAACAAATTTAAAATAAGGACATAATTACATCCCTGAAAATCAAGAAGAGAAACACAAGAACGCCCACAATAACTTCATTTCGGTGTTTTTTAAGAAATAGAACTAACTTATTCATAAAATACAAAAAAGGTTACACTATAAAAGTATAACCTTTTTAACTTTTTCTGCTCCCCAAAGGAAAATTTTATCAAACCAATTCTTTCTGGACATTAAACTCCTATCGAATGTTTACAAATTGATAATCAGTTGATTAGGAAAAATAAAAAGCATTGCTACTACGGTGACTTAGCTAATTTATTGGGCCTTCGTTTTGGTTTAGTGCTCTCGTTATTATCATTGAGGCAAGCTCCTCTTTTAACAAATTTCTTATTTTATTAAGTTT
>JBJOQA010000015.1:0-2855 GCA_046050225.1 Bacteroidota bacterium
TTACTAAAAGATTTGCGTTTAAATTATTTACGGAGGCAGCATCTCTTTTAATCTCTGTTCCATTAGCAAGCACTTGCTCAATATTATTGGAAGCAAAGCTTCTGTTTGTAGTGGCAGAAATAGTAGGTAACGCGCCGGCAGTGCCCCAATTATTATTGATTTTACCGATTTCGGTTTCATTTTTTGCAATAACCACACCGAAATTATTTTGCAAGGCAATTTGCACCGCTTCATTCATCGAAAGGTTGGCTTGTTGCGCCGATGTAGTTCCGCAAATGAAAATGCCTATGATAAAATTAAATCGCTTCATTCTTTTTCTTTTTGGATGATAATAGGGTATACATGGCCGGAATAACATAAAGGGTAAGTAAAAGTGAGAATAATATTCCCCCCACAATTACAATACCTAATGGAATACGACTGGTAGAAGCATCGCCTAGGGATAATGCCAATGGCAATGCGCCAAGGCTCATGGCCAAGCTCGTCATTAAAATTGGACGTAAACGACCGGTGGATGCATCTACAACGGCTTTCATTTTAGAAACGCCATCTAATTGTTGATGATTGGCAAACTCCACAATTAAAATTCCGTTTTTGGTTACTAAGCCAATCAGCATAATCATACCAATTTGGGAGAAGATATTAATGGTTTGATCAAACATCCATAACGAGAGGAGCGCCCCTGCCAAAGCTAATGGCACGGTTAACATAATCACCAACGGATCGATGAAGCTTTCAAATTGTGCAGAAAGCACTAAGTAAATTAGTACCAAGGCCAAGATAAACGCAAAGCTCGTATTACTGCTACTTTCGGCATAATCGCGAGATGATCCGGTTAACGAAGTACTAAAGCTATCATTCAGTACTTTTTCTGCGATAGCTTTCATCGCCACAATACCGTCGCCTACGGTTTTTCCCGGCGCTAAGCCGGCTGAAATAGTAGCCGATTTGTAACGGTTAAAATGATAAATAGTGGGCGGCGTGCTTTCTTCCGACATCGTTACCAAATTATCTAAAGAGATAGCCATGCCGATAGCATTACGCACATAAATATTTTTCAAATCATTTGGTTGATCGCGGTCGCTACGTGGTACCTGTCCAATAACCTGATATTGTTTGCCCTCCTTGGTAAAATAGCCTAAACGACGATTACTCAAGGCTAATTGAAGTGCTTCCGAAATTTGTTGAATTGACACACCCAACGATGCTGCTTTCAAGCGATCAATTAAAATGCGCAATTCCGGTTTATTGAATTTTAAATCCACATCCACCCCTTGAAAAACAGGGTTCTTATTTGCTTCTTCTAAAAACTGCGGCAGTTTAGCTTTCAGTTTTTCAAAGTCTACATTTTGAATTACAAACTGAACCGGTAAGCCACCACGTCGGTTTACGGAGATGGTTTGTTCAACAATGGTAAATGCGCGTCCTTGCGGGAATTTAGACAGATTACGGTTAATCATGTTTACAATGTCTTGCTGACTCCTGGTTCGTTCGTTAGGATCTACCAAAACAGTTCTAACAAAACCACTGTTTACACTTCCCGAACCGGCAAATGAAGGCGCTGTTAAACTAATGATTACACTTTTTTCGGGTACCGAATCCTGCACCATTTTGGCCAATTTTCCTACATATTCATCCATGGCATCATAAGAAGTTCCTTCCGGAGCCGTAACCGACAAACGAAATTGACTGCGATCTTCTAAAGGGGCTAATTCAGATTGTAAATCGCCGCCAATGAAATAGATTAAGGCTAAACAGGCCACCAACAAAACAATCGCCATCCAGCGTACTTTCATAAACGCTTGTAAACTGCGCTGATAGCCGTTCTCCATCGCCCTAAAGAAAGGTTCGGAGAAGGTATAAAATTTAGAATGTTTTTGATTTTTTCGTGTAAGCTTAACGTTTAGTACCGGTGTTAATGTTAAGGATACAAAGGCTGAAATTAATACCGCGCCTGCTACCACAATACCAAATTCGCGGAACAAGCGACCCACAAAACCTTGTAAGAAAATGATCGGCAAAAACACCACCGCCAAGGTGATAGAGGTTGCAATAACGGCGAAATAAATTTCCTTTGATCCTTCTTTAGCGGCTTGCCATTTGTTCATACCGCGTTCCATCTTTTTAAAGATGTTTTCGGTAACCACAATACCGTCATCCACCACCAAGCCGGTGGCCAATACAATGGCCAATAGCGTTAATACATTAATGGTGAAGCCGCAGAGGTACATGATAAAAAATGCACCGATCAATGAAACCGGGATATCAATCAGCGGACGAATTGCGATAATCCAATCACGGAAAAATAAATAGATGATAAGTACCACCAAGATGAAGGCAATAATCAACGTTTCTTTTACTTCTGAAATTGATTTTTTAATAAAGTGCGTTTGATCCAAAGCAATATTCAATTGAATATCGGCCGGTACTTCTTTTTTAATGGCTTCAAATCTTTTATAAAACTCGTCGGAGATAGCCACGTAATTAGAGCCGGGTTGTGGCACAATGGCCAATGCAATCATGGGAATGCCGCTTTCTTTTAAAACGGTTTCTTCATTTTCAGGACCCAATACGGCTTCTGCCACATCTTTCAAACGAATGTTGGCGCCGTTAATCGTTTTTACGATAACATTATTGAATTCTTCTTCGGTATTGATTTTTCCGAAAGTACGCACCGATAATTCGGTTGCATCCCCCGAAACTTTGCCGGATGGCAATTCGATATTTTGTTGTAATAAGGCATTTTGTACATCGGTGGCGGTAAGGTTATACGCGCTCATTTTGGTGGGGTTGAACCAAATGCGCATGGCATATTTTTTCTCTCCCCAAATATTGATGGTACTTACGCCCGGAAT
>JBJOQA010000016.1:0-7594 GCA_046050225.1 Bacteroidota bacterium
CTTTTCAACTTATTAATAGGATTTAGGCTTTTTATACGTGCTATAAAACGCTGAAATTTACTCTTTGGTCGATTCTTATTTCCGATATAATCGTGTGCAAAAATATCTTCAACACCATTTAGTATAACCAATGGCTCGGTTGCTGTTACTTTTGTGAAAATGCTCAATAACTCTGTATCTACTTTTGACCAAATACGATTAGCTCTGCATACCAATAATGTTTGATCAATTTTTGGCATACCACCCGGCTTCATAGCCAAATCATTTAAAGTGGGTATTTCAAGCAATACCACTTCCGTTTCGGGTTTATATTTTTCATCAAAACCTAGTTGCCATTGAATTTTTTCTACCTTATAATTTAGCTTTAATAGCTCTTGGTGTAACAACTCGTTCAGCATCGATTTTCCTTCCCCTTTTTGTGCGCTTACAACCGCAAAAACAAAAGGTTGTATATTAACATCCATCCGCGATAACACTTTTTGAATCAATCGCAGATTTGACCTTTCTATAAAATATTTCTTCTCGTTTAGTAAAGGATAAATAGCTAATACAGGATAGCCTACAGCTTTTTTTACTTTAGCCGGCTGTTGAATTGACTTTTCTGACAAGGCTTTAGCTAATAGCGTTGCCAACACCAAAATAAAACCTACTGCAAAACCGGCAATCACCATTACCATTCGCTTTGATGCATTGGGAGATAGCGGCAAAAATGGTGCATCCACAATGGTTAACTTGGTAGTAAGCTCATTATTTTGTTGCGTTAATCTTGCCATACTCAGGCCATGCAATAACTCAAGATATTCTTTTTCAGAAACGCCAATTTGCCTTTCTATTTTTTTAAGCATGGCTCCTAGCGGTGCAAACTTGCGATATTCCTCAACAAACTCTCGCTTACGTTTATCCATTACTGTTAGCTTGGCCTTACTTTGCTCATAGGCAAGTGTTGTTTTTAGCCATTCATCCAAAACGCTTCTGGTTGGAATACCATTGGGTGTATTAGATTCGGCATATAACTTATCCATCGAACCTTGCAGATTTTTCTCCAATCCTTTAGCGATGGCGTTAAGGCTATCCACTCTTTTTTTAGTGGCGGCATCTTTTTCTTTATTCAACACCTCGGTAACCGCCAATTGATTATACACTTCTGATAATTTCTCCCGATCCTTAATAATATTGGTACCGTTCAAAATCTTATATACTCTGCCTTCCAAATTTTGATTCACCTTTTCTAAGGTTTTGCTATCCGCTTGGCGGTCCATTTCCAAATTATGATTTTGGGCATATAGCAATTCTTTTTCACCGGCTAACGAACGGGTTTGTTCGTAATAGTTAATGATATCATTGGTTTTATTAAAATTGAGGAATACTGCTTCATTTGAATCAAGGCGTGAAAATGCTTTTTTGGTTTCATCTTCAAAATATTTCACAACCGATTCGGTTTGTCCTTCTTTAATAAAGCGATGCTTATGCATAAATTCTTGCACCAGCAATTCTAATGTACGTTTACAAATTGCAGCATCATTGGTTTCGTAGGAGATCTTAATCAGATCACTCATACTAATACGCAATGATTTTACTTTATTAAGGGCATCAATGGAATAATAAGGATGAGCGGAATTGATGAGCTTAAACACCCAACTATTCTCGTCTTGGTCCATATAATCTTTAATCGCCTTTTTGGTACCCGCAAAATCTTTACCCAATAGGCGTTTTTTAACACTATCCGGAATGGATTTTCGAAGTTGATCCCATGAGCCCCACGCCAATATGGCCGGATCATGCTTATCAATTGCAGCCAAATGCTCGGCCAATAAATCAATCACTACTTCTTGCTTGGTTTCGCGTGAATTGATTAACGACAATAAATTATCAAATGCATTACTGGTAGTGAAGAAGTCGGCTTTATTATTGCCGCTCAAACTATATCCGGAAGCTATTCCTGTATAAATGATGGTTTCTGAACCATATACTTTTTTCTCGTTCCGCGTAAAATAAAAAATTGTACTAGCTAATACCGATGGAATCAGTATTAGCCAGATTAAGTTTTTTCTAATCGTTCTTATAACATGTGCAAAACTCATTTCACCAGTTTTAATAGTGACAGCAAATTAACATTGGTATAGGCTTCCATGGTCATGATGGCCGTTTGAAAACGAATCAAATTGGTTTCATAATCTACCACAGCTTTATTGGCAATTTCCAAAACGCTGGATAATTGCACCACAGTTGCTTGACCTTGAACGAAATCTTTTTCAAGCATGGTATAATTAATTTGAGCCGACTGTTTGCTTTTTGTACTGATGGTTAATAAACGAAAAGCAAGTTTCATTTCTTGATAAAGTCTGATTACATCTTGCTTTACGAGCAATGCAGCACCATCTACTTGGGCGTTCGCCATGTCTACCTGCGCTTTGCCGCTTTTAAGTTGATTTTTGCGATTTAGAATAGAAGTAATCGGTAATTGCAACCCAACACCCACATTATAAAATCCGGTTTGGGCAGTGGTAAAGGTATTGGTTGCCCCTCCGCCGGTAGGCGTATTTAAAGCAGTAAAGTTGGTGCCGTAATTGTAGGATGAATTAACATTAATGGCACTAAAAATATTTTTTTTCGCAATTTGCAAGTTCTCCTTCATGCTTGTTGTGATACTACTCAAGCGTTTTATTTCCGGTGAATATTTGAGTGCCGAATCAATAAAATGCGGCAATAATTCATCCGTAATGAAAGCTTTGGTTAATAAAGAATCTGAGGAGGCTACTTGTGCTTTTAAATTTTTAGTGCAAAAAAATAAAAGTACTATCGTACCCAATAATACTTTTCTCCCTGACATGATTATATAGTGTTAATGATTGATTACACATTGGCTGTCTGGAATAATGCAGGAATGGTTCTAAGAATCAGTTTAATATCATAAAAGAATCCATAACATTTTGCATACTTGTTATCCAGTTGCAACCTTTCATCTTCCGACATATCCCCTTTACCTCTTTTTTCTACTTGCCACAATCCGGTGATACCTGCAGGAGCCATAAATCGAAGCGCATAACGATCGGTAGTAATTTTTTCGGCTTCATATAATGGAAGCGGGCGATTTCCTACGATTGACATATCTCCGATAAATACATTCCACAATTGCGGTAATTCATCGATACTAGTGTTGCGAATGAATTTTCCCACCTTGGTAATTCTAGGATCATCTTTAATTTTGATGAACGCAGAATCGGCTTGATGTGCTTTTTGTTGCTTATGTACGACCTCGCAAATCACTTTATCATCCGTATATAATGGATATTGACATCCGGTACCCGCAGCTTCGCATAAATCGCATAATTGCTTAACCGAGTTATTTTCGGTAGGGGTAACTTTTGGAGCATCCAAATTATATTGGTTTAGATGTTTCAAATCTTTCAATTTGGCATCTGCGCCGGTGTACATGCTACGTAATTTAAAGAACTTGAAAACCCGGTATCCGGAACCTACGCGAAGCGAATAATAGAAAACCGGACCTTTTGATTCGAGTCTGATCAAGATGGCTATAATTAAGAAAATTGGTGCCAAGCATAATAATGCCAATCCTGAAAAAGTAATATCGAACAACCTTTTTAAGAAGGGCAACTTAAATTCACTGCTCGTGATATTGGCTGCTGGCTTTTTATTATGGTGTTCGGCGATAAACTGAAGACGTATTTTGATGGCTGTTGGATCTAGCGGTTTCTTGAAAAAATCGGTAAATCCGGCTGCTAAAGCATCTCTACGTAATTGATTATCAATCTTATTAACGAAAGTAATGAAAGGAATATTGCCATAGCCCAACTTTTTCAAAGTTTTGGATAAAGGGGCGCCATTTACACCATTTACCTCATCATCACTCAAAATAATTTTATAGCTAACGTGCTTTTGCAATGCGTAATGCAGTGCCATTCCATTGGGATAGGTATCAATGGAATATTGTTGACCTAATATTTCGCCCAATTGTAGGGGCAATTCAGTATTCGTTGTGATTAAGGCTAATCTCTTTTCTTGCTGTTTCATACATCTAGTTTTGGAGTATAGGATTATCTTTTTCCTGCTCTACGCAACATACCGTTGATACGAGCTGATAATTCGCGCGGATTGAATGGTTTTACCATATAATCATCAGCACCTGCCTCTAGGCAACGGATGCGTGTTTCTGATGTATCATGGCCTGAAAGCATAATCAACGGAATTTCCCCCAAAAATCCGCTAGATCTTACTTGTTCAATAAATTGAAATCCATTCATTTCCGGCATATCTATATCCGCAACTATTACATCGGGTAAATTCCCGTCTTGCATACATAGTAATCCCTCCTTCCCGTTACTTTTTGTAGTAACCGTAAAATTCGACTTGAAATAATGCTGCAAAATTTGTTGAATAGCTACTTCATCATCAATTGCTAGCAGGCTTAGATTTGTGTTTTGATTCATGGCTTTTTATTTTGGGCTGATTAAAATGTGTTGTTTTCATTTCTTTTTTGCTCAATCAAATGATCTTCACATTAAAAAATAATGAAATCTAACTAACAATCCATTAAGATTCAGTGATTTTACAACGTGAGCAAATGGCATTGTAGTATGTTTATAACCAAATAGTTTGACGTATTCACCCTTAACTTATTCTATTTTTTCTTAATATAATTGAAATTTTTTAATAAATCAGCCGCCTTTTAATAATTTGTCTTTCTTTTTTATGATGCTTTAAATTATCGAAAATCCTTTCCCCTATTGAATTTGGCAAAAATATCCATCCTATTTGGCGTGGTAAGTAGCAGGGAAACAAGCAATTAGGTAGCACTGAAGCCTAAAACAAAGTAGTAAAATTGCTACTTCTAGTATTTTTCTACGAATTTGATGTTTTCAAATTAACTTTCTAAAAAATTAGCATCACCCTATTATGTTGCAATCGTCTAAAAGAATTAACCAACCCATCGCTTTTTTAGAAGGCCCCAGAAGTAGATGGCAAGAACTTAAATTAGCCCTTCATGTTTTCATTGAGTTTATCAAAGGATTTCGTGCTTTGCATTTTTCCGGACCCAGCGTAACCATATTTGGCTCTGCCCGCTTTAAGTCGGATCATGCATATTATCAACAAACGGAAGCCTTAGCCGCAGCAATTGCCTTACAAGGATTTACCATAATGACCGGCGGCGGTCCGGGGCTAATGGAAGCTGCCAATAAAGGAGCCCAATCAGTTGGCGGTAAAAGTGTTGGCGTAAATATCATTTTACCCCACGAACAACAACCTAACCCCTATTTAGACAAATGGGTAAATATGCGTTACTTTTTTGTGCGCAAAACCCTTCTTATTAAATATTCATATGCATTTGTTGTTATGCCGGGTGGCTTTGGTACTATGGATGAGTATTTTGAAGCGCTTACTTTAATCCAAACCAAAATGATAGAAAAATTTCCGGTGGTAATCTTTTGTAAAGATTTTCATAACGATCTGTTAAGATATATACAGCATTTGGAAGATACTGGCACCATCTCTAAAGGCGACCAAGCATTGTATTTGGTTACCGACTCTATTGAAGAGGCAGTTAATTATATCACCCAATCTACTATTGAACGATTTGGGTTAGTGAAGAAAACGAATTACAAACCGAAGCGATGGATGTTTGAAAAAGCTTAGAGGATAAATAATCGTTCAATTTTGCTTTCCTACTGACCAAAGTCATTTGTTATTTTGACACTGCTCATTTCAGGTGTATAATTAAGCATGCATCTTTGTTTCAGAATTAGCAACAGCCTATCCTTTTAAAGACCAGATTTTAACCCATATCTTGTGTTAACAGCAAATGTTGATTAATCCTTGAAAAACAATATTATTCGCGCATTTCATTTTTTTAGATTTCATGCGCAACCGGTTTAACTGAAAATGTACATAACGATCGGACTTTCGTACATGTATAATGAGTTCTCTCTAAAATTTTCAAAACCGGATAATCGATGTGTAGTGTTAAAAAGTCCGTTAATTTTTTAATGGTGACTGCTGCAGATAGTATTTGCAGCAGTCTTTTTTAAACAAAAACAATAGCTATTACCATTTCAAAAAACATATCAACTACTTGTTATCACTGTGGCGACGCTTGCGTGACCGATACGGTTTACGAAGACAATAAAGCCTTTTGCTGTCAGGGTTGCAAGCAAGTGTATTTGTTATTGAACAATAACAATTTGTGTAGTTATTATGATTTGGATAAGAATCCGGGCGTAAAAGCCAAAGGTAAATTTAATGATGGCAGATTTGCCTATTTAGAGGATGAGGCTACGGCACAAAAGCTGCACCAGTTTTGTAGCGAAAATAAAAACCTGATCACTTTTCAGCTTCCGCAGATGCATTGTGCCTCTTGCGTATTTTTATTAGAAAATTTACATCGCATAGAGCCGGGCATTATACAATCGCAAACCAATTTTCAGCGTAAAGAAGTATTTATTGCCTACGACCCACAATTAATTTCGCTGCGCAAAGTAGTGGAATTGTTAGCTTTTGTGGGCTATGAACCTTATATCAGTTTACAAGACACCAAAGAAAAAAAATCGACTAGTTTTAATAGAAAACGCATCTATAAAATTGGGGTTGCCGGTTTTTGCTTTGCAAATATCATGATGCTCAGTTTCCCTGAATATTTTTCATCGGGCAATATTGAGCAACGAGGATTAAAGGAAACTTTTGCCTGGCTAAATTTGGGTTTATCCTTACCGGTATTATTTTTTAGCGCTTCTGATTTTTTTGTATCCGCTTACGCGGGAATTCGACAAAAATTCCTCAACATTGATGCACCTATTGTTGTAGCGATATTAGTTACTTATTTGCGCAGTTATATTGAAATCATTTCCGGCCAAGGTGCAGGATATTTAGATTCGGGAACCGGTATTGTATTTTTTATGTTGGTAGGTAGATGGTTTCAAGATAAAACCTATGATGCCTTTTCTTTTGACAGAGATTATACTTCGTACTTTCCTTTAGGCGCTAATTTATTAGAAAATGGCGTTGAAAAGAATGTACCGGTTACCAAATTAGAAAAAGGGAATCGCGTATTGGTGCGTAACGAGGAAATGGTGCCGGCTGATTCCATTCTAATAAAGGGCATTGGCAATATTGACTATAGCTTTGTAAGTGGCGAAAATGTTCCTATTGCAAAAGCTTCCGGTGAATTAATTTATGCAGGTGGGAAGCAATTGGGTAGTGCAATTGAAGTAGAAATTGTAACGCCTGTTTCGCAGAGTTACATAACACAATTATGGAATAATGATGTATTTAACGGCAAAAAAAATGTAGAAAAATCTTACATCCATCCTTGGAGCAGGTATTTTACCGCGGTACTATTTACCGTTGCCATTAGTGCCGGGATTTATTGGTGGGTGGTGAATCCGGCGAATATTCTTGCAGCCGTTTCTTCGGTTTTAATTGTGGCTTGTCCGTGCTCTTTATTACTAACGGTAACTTTTACCTATGGTAATATGATGCGCATCTTTGGTAAAAATAAATGTTATTTGAAAAACGCATCAGTTATTGAGGCGTTAAATAGAATTGACACCATTATTTTGGATAAAACGGGTACCATAACCGA
>JBJOQA010000017.1:0-13673 GCA_046050225.1 Bacteroidota bacterium
CAAATCATAGTTCATGTATTGATTTTGCAACTTAGCCACTTCTCCTTCACCGGTTGCAATTTGCGACATGGATTGAAAGCGATCGCCGGAAGCTTTCGACAATTTTTCATTATAATCTTGCATTACGCCATTGAGTTCGAGTTGCAAAACCCCAAGCTCTTGTCGGGCATTCATCCATTTAATTTCGGCACTTGTTTTTTTTGCTTGGGCATTTTGAAATGCCATATTACGTTGTTCTAATTGGGTAAGAGAGATCAGGCCGCTATCATACATCTTTTGCTGCCTTCCAAATTGAATTTGAATAAATTTGAAGTCATTGTTTGCAGCCAACATTTCCATACTGTCACTTTGAACCTTCATGCGCTGTTGCCTAATTTTATTTTCGAGCTGCGCTAATTTTAGTTCTCTTGCAGTTTGAAGTGCAACGATTTGCTGATCTGTAGCACCTACTTTGCCTTTATAATTATCAATGGTTAATTGCTTGGATTGTAATTGTTCTTGGGTTCTGCCCAATAAATTAGGATCGAGATACTCTACTTTTACTTCCGATAACTGCATGATGGTATCTCCGGCATTTACAAAATCGCCTTCTTTTATATGCCATTTAACCACCTTACCGGCAATGACGGTATTCAATTCTTGAGGCCGCTGCTCTTGTCGTAAAGTAGTAACCATTCCTTTAGAACTAATATGCTGCGTCCAAGGAAGAAATAAAACAATGATCAAAAAAAACAGAATCCCCAATAACCAATTACGCACCTTACTCCTGTTTTGAATACGGTAAATTGATTTAATGGATTTTGCTTCCGAGCTATGAATAAAAGATTCAATCGGTGTTTCTAAAAAATTCATGCAATGATTTATTGAAATAGTTGTTGTAATTGGTTAAAGCTGCCTGTTGCGCTAATTTGCCCTTCGCTTAATAATACAATACGATTGCATTGCGCTGCAAAATCCTTGTTATTGGTACTTACTATTAGGGTTGTATTGGGCATTTCATGTAAAATATACTGTTGAATTGCTGCGCAAGCATCCGGCTGCAATCCTTCAAAAGGATCTTCCAATAATAATAATCGAGGTTGCCCAATTATAGCGCGTAGTAACAGTAATTTTTGTTTAAAGCTTTTTGAAAGCGATTGCCCATTTGGCTGCACCATTGTTTCTAGCCCTTCGGGGAATCGTTTTAAAAATGGCATCAGCCCAATTTTTCCGGCAATTTCCGAAATCTGTTGCTTAGGTACATCCTGATTTCCCATTACAATATTATCATACAAACTACCCTGAATAACATCTTGATGACTAATTTGTAACCCAATTGCCGCACGTAACGAAGCCAAATCGTACTTGGATAACGCTACGCCATTCAGATAATAGTTTCCACTAAATTCCGTATAAATCGTACTTAACAATTTCAACAAGGTAGATTTTCCGGAACCACCGCTGCCCATCAAACAAATTTTTTCAGCAGGTTTTATGTCTAAGGAAATATCTTTTAAAACCGGGGCAGTTGAATTAGCACTATAACTAAATTGAATATTTTCTAATTGAATTGCGATAGCCTTATTCTCTGAAATCAAAGGCGTGGTTCCATTTTCCTCATTTGTTTGTTGGGTAAGTTTAGCAATTTTTGCAACCGCTGTAAGTGTATCATAAACGGTATCTAAATTGATCACTATTTTTTCAACCGAAGCAATCACCATTAATATTACAATTTCAGCGGCAATAAATTGACCCACATTTAATTGCTGATTCACCAACAATATGCAGCCGGCAATGAGCATTGCAGCTGTAATAGCAAGTTTTAAACCAATTAAGGTCCAATACTGAAATAATAAAACTTTAAAATGGCGTGTACGATAAAACAAATACCCTTGCAATAAATCATCTGCCTTTTTCACGGCAAAATTTGGGTTGCGCATAAATTTGAAGGAGTGAATCACACGCGCCATTTCTTCCAACCAGCCCGCTACTTCATATTTATAATCGCTTTCGCGAAGACTTGATTCCATTCCCTTTGAGCCGGTTAGTTTTAGGATAACAAAAACTACCAACAGCAAGCTAATGCCAAAAAATATAAATACCGGATGATAAAGCGATAGCAACAAGATTCCGAAACAAATTTGAATGGTAGCAGCCGGCATATCCAACAACAACTTGGATATCCCTTTTTGCAAGGTTACCACATCAAAAAAACGATTGGTTAATTCGGGTAAATAATAAGCATCTGCTTTTTGAAGATGGATGAAAGGAAGACTATGTGTTAATTGGAAAGAATAGCGAACAAATATTTTTTGCTGCACTTTTTCAATCAATTTCATTTGATTGACTTGTACTAACCCATTTAAAAACACTCCAATTACTACAAAACATATTAATAAAATGAGAGAAGTGGAAATAGCTCCTCCTAAAACAAAACTAATGATAGATTGAATGCCAAGTGGTAATGAAAGCTGAATCAGCCCATTTAAAATGGCATAAAAATATATGGATGAAATCTCATTTTTCTCAAATTGAATCACTTTCAGAATTTTCTGAATGGGATTCGAATACGCTGTTGTAGGCATCGCCGATTAATAATTGTTTTTTTCCTTTCAAAGAGAGTTAATAAAATGCTACCCTATTGGTAGCGTGTGAAATAACAACATCTTGTCCGTTTTGTTTAACGAAATGGGCAAATTTCTCTTAAAATATTGTTAACTGTACCCATTTTGACACCCTAAACTGTAAAAGAGCCCGGATTTACCGGGCTCTTTTATTCGTAAACTAGGCATTATCCAAACAAATCACCTTGCAATTGATCACCTTCTTGACGTCTTTCCCATTCCATTTCAACACTTTTGCTGTATTCGGTTAAACGTGCACCAATTGCTTTCCAACCCATAACTTCTACCATATCCACCACTTTAAACTTAGTGGTTCTTACCAATTGGCCCCTTCCGCTTTGAACTAATAATACCGGTTCTTCTTCTGTACTCACCATTTCAAGTCTGTTTTCTTTACCTTCTTTGATAAAGAAGTATTTACTTTTCAAGGTTGAAGTTTCAATTCTGAATCTTTTGATATTGTATTGCATTTTTTCAGCATCCAAGTAAACAGCGGTGATTACTTTTTCGGGTCTGAATTTTTCAACCAGTAATACCTTTTCAACTTCAAATCTTTGCGTCAATTCTTGATCGGTAATTTCATAATTACCATCATTGTAAACCACTAACAAACGATCTTCAGCCTCAAACTTTCCAAGATACTGTCCTTTCTCTTCTATACTCAAGCGGCCAAATTTATCATCAAACCACAATTTCTTCGCATCTAAAGTAGAGCGACCGGCTTCCTTAAATCGAACCGATTTTATTGGGTATTTGGTTACAATATTTCCGATACTACCACGCCCTTTAATTTCTTGCTCTTCAAAGTAAAAATCAAATTCTTTTTTCTTGGCACTACAGTTCGGGCTTAACACAATTTTCACCACTTCTGCTTCTCCATTAGGATTGGTTGTGAAATAATGAATTTTACTTTTTTCTTCACCCTTGGTGAGATTATATTCTTTATCGCGGGTGATACCGGTTACATTAAACCTTTTGGCGTAACTCACCCCCGATTTCCCATCTACATAAATTAGGTTATAGGTAGTACGTTCGTCATTTTTTTGGAATACGGCAACATGTATGATGTCTTTTCCAATAAATGATTTATCGGCAACGCGCACCACTTTCATGATACCCGCCTTGGTGAACGCGATGATGTCATCAAAATCAGAAACTTCGGCAACCAATTCATCTTTTTTCAAACCGGTTCCAACAAATCCATCTGCATAATTCACATACAATTTGGTATTGGCAATGGCTACCGCTTTGGCTTGGATGGTATCAAATAATTTTATTTCTGTTTTACGTTCGCGCCCCTTACCATATTTTTTAAGCAGGTTTTCGTAATAAGCAATGGCAAATTCGGTAAGATGTTCCAAATCAAATTTCACTTGCTTAATATCATCCTCCAATCCTCTAATTTGTTCATTCAATTCATCAATATCTAGCTTATAAATTCTTCGTACAGGCTTTTCCGTTAGTTTAACAATATCTTCCTTGGTAATATCGCGGCGCAATAATTTTTTAAAGGGTACAAACGCTTTATCAATCGCTTCTAAAACCTTATCCCAAGTTTCATGTTTCTTTTCTAATTCTTTATAAATCTTTTCTTCAAAGAAAATTTTCTCCAAACTAGTGTAATGCCATTTTTCTTGCAGTTCACCTAGTTTGATTTCTAATTCCTTCTTTAACAAATCGCGGGTATTGTCGGTAGCGATTTTCAACAATTCTGTAACGCCTAAAAACCTTGGCTTATTAGCAACGATTACGCAAGCATTGGGTGAAATGCTCACCTCGCAATCTGTGAATGCATACAAGGCATCGATTGTAATATCCGGTGAGATACCCGGCGCCAATTCAACAATAATTTCAACTTCGGCGGCAGTATGATCGGTAACCTTTTTAACCTTTATTTTTCCTTGATCATTCGCCTTTACAATTGACTCCATTAACTGGCTGGTAGTAACACCAAAGGGAACGCTCTTAATGAGTAGGGTTTTCTTGTCTTGCTCCTCAATAATAGCGCGAACTCTAATTTTTCCGCCTCGTTTTCCATCAGCATAATTACTGGCATCCATAATACCACCCGTTTGAAAATCGGGCAATAATTCAAATTTTTTGCCTTTCAAATATTTGATGGATGCATCTATTAACTCGCAAAAATTGTGTGGTAAAATTTTGGTAGCTAAACCTACGGCAATCCCTTCAGCACCTTGAGCCAACAGCAGTGGAAATTTCATAGGCAGGGTTACGGGCTCATTCTTTCTACCGTCATAACTAATTGACCAATTGGTTGTTTTAGCATTAAAACCAACTTCAAGTGCAAACTTACTTAAACGCGCTTCAATATACCTGCTGGCAGCAGCATCATCCCCCGTGCGCACATCACCCCAGTTACCTTGGGTTTCGATCATGATATCTTTTTGCCCTAGGTTTACGATTGCATCGCCAATGCTCATATCTCCATGCGGATGATATTGCATGGTTTGTCCGATGATATTGGCCACTTTATTAAAACGACCGTCATCCATTTCCTTCATGGCATGAAGAATGCGACGCTGTACTGGTTTCAAGCCATCTTCAATTGCCGGTACGGCCCTTTCTAAAATCACATAGCTAGCGTAATCTAAAAACCAGGTTTTATACTGGCCGCCTACGCCCGAATCAACATGAATATACTCCTCTTTGCTTTTCTCTTTTGCCATTTTACTAGTTAGTTTGCTTCAATTGCTGTGCGAATGTATCTTGTTTTGCCGGAAGCAAATTTAATCCCTGGCATCCCATTTATAAATTGCTGGTAATATTATTCGGCACATGCAAGATTTTTCGCTAAAAATTTGAGCAAAAATCGGAAAATTCACCTAAATAGTACCAAAAAAGGGGATTTTTTTAGCACAGGTTTTTACCATTTGAGAGAACGCAAGCTTATTCGGCGGTTTGTTTAGCCTTTCTTAGCCTTTTTGGACCAAGCCAAAGCCAAAAACCGGTTAGGGTTAACAACAATAATGCGAGCCCCATTACCGAAACATAGGTTAGTTTGAAGTAACCGTTTTTATCAGAAAGCCAAGTATCCACAATGGAGCCATCGTGTATTTTTTCAATTAAATCGGCGTGACGGCGTTTTACGCTTAAAACTGCACCGGTTTGCCCGTCGAGTTGAACCTCCCAATTTTTTTCTTCAAACAAAAATTTTACGGTTCCTTTTTGCATGCGCGCATCAATTCGATCTAAATCCAATGAGATATTTGGATTTACACGTTGCTGAATAGTGGTAATAGCAATTTGGTGTAAAGCATCTAATGACATCCAATTCTTTAAACTTGTGGTTGAACCTTTGTGAGTATCCGGCATTAATAATTCGCCTGAATTTTTCTTCCAGCCAAGTAATAAACCGGTTAAAGCGATAATGATGAAAAAAACAAATAGCAGAATGGCAATTTGTCGATGCAATTTTCGAAACGAACGCAAACGACTTATGGATGCAGGAGCTTTAGATAAATTTGCCATTCTTATTTTAATTAAAATTAATCAATCCCTAATGCCTCTGCAGTAGCGCCATGACAGCGGTTGCAATCACCGGTGAATACTCTCCTGTACATATGTTTTATGGGTTCGGCGGCAGTTGATGTGCCCAATAATGTTGGATATAATCCTTCTGACCAATCAATGGCCTTTGTGCTATAAAAATTCCCATTTTTATCTCCGTAAATTGTACCAACCAAATCCCCTTTTCCACCGGGTTCGGTAAACAATTGTATAACCGGATTTTTGTGAATACGTGCACGAGCCTCATCATACACAGAACCTGAAACGGTAAAACATCCCGGTGCCTTTTCTACTTTCGCGGCATGGCAATTACTGCAAGTAATCCCAAAAAAATGACTTTTAACTTCGCCGGCTTTACTTTCTAATTGTACACCGCATCCATTTGGCCTTTTCTTTGCCGGCTTTGGTTTAGGGGATTGTTGATTACTAAAAGACAAGGAAACCACCACCACTCCGAATAATAAAACTGCAGAAATTATTTTTTTATAACGCATACTTAGCTTTAAATCGATTCAAAGAAGAACCCATTAAATTTTATGCAAGATACTTAAAGATAGTTTTCCATCCATTCTTATCAGTTGGTTGATCCTTAAAATAGCCTTACCATAACTATTATTAAATCTTTCCAAATCAATTTAGCAAGAAGAAATACGGCGATTATTGTTGTAAACAATTGGCTTTTCAAAGTTAATCGACATAAAAAAAGCATGTTATTTTCATAAACATGCCTTTTGTTTGGGGATAATGAGAAATAAAAACGAGAACTTATTTACAGCTTTTTATACCATTTGCTCATATGGTAATGCATATCATTAATTGAATAATTATATCCATCTAATTGTTGTTGGATATAGGGGCGAAGGTTTTGATGAATATAGGTTGGATGAATTTTTATCCATTCTATTGAATGACTGGCGGTAAAGTAAGTCCACCAATCTTCCCAAGATTTAAAAGATAATTTCCAATATTCTGGATGTTTGCCTAGGTCGGGCTGTTCTGTTTGCTGAGCATCAACTTCAACTAGCAATTCATCTGCAAGTTGAATTACAACTGCGTCTTCTTTACCTTCATGGTATTGAAATATTTTTAAGGGTGTAGCGAGTGATTGCATAAAATTTAGGTTGGTTATTAACAACTCGAAATTCAATTGTTTAATGCAATTTCACTATAAAAGCCGGTCTTAAAAATAGCGAAGTAAGTTTGTTTCGAATAAGAAATATTCTACAAATTAAAGAACTTCATTAGGGGGTAAATAAATGTGCCAACTGGGGATATTGGCGTATTTGGGAACAAATAGTTTCTTCTAAAGGCTTTTCACAAAAACCGATTATACAATCATAATTTTTTGCAAGTTCTTTATCCTTGCCATCTAGGGAGGAAGTTACCATAAACACAAACATATTTGAATAAACAGGATGCGTTTTTAACTCATCCATAAACTCCCAACCACTTAAACAAGGCATATTAATATCTAAAATCACAATATAGGTAGGTGACGGTTCTTTTTGTTCAAATTTAATGTAATGTAAGGCCGCTTCGGCACTTCTAAAAGTGCGAATAATTTGTGCATCATAGCAATCCTTCAAATACAATTCATGAAGAAAAAGTACAACTTCATCATCGTCTATTATCAGTATTTCTAATGCCATATTAATCGTTTCAAGTATTTTCTAAATCGGCAGATTGATTTACAATTTTTCTAATTATAGCATCTAATTCCTGTGCAGAAGCTTTCACCATTTCAATAATTTTTTTCTCATCTTGTTCCGGGTAGTGTTCTAAAACATTCATCAATCCCATCAGTCTTGCCAAAGGCGCACGTACCACATGAGATTGCATCCAAGAAATTTCCTTCAATTTTTGATTCTTTTCTTCTATTGATTGTATGTACTGTTTTAGCTCTGTTATATCACGCTCGATAGCCACCCAATGGGTAAACCATCCTTTTTCATTAGCAATTGGCACGATGGTGAAGTTGATCCAAAACTCTTCACCGCTTTTTTTATAGTTGATATGTTCTACTGTAAACGAACGCCATTCATTCATTGCTTTTTTAAGCGCTGCCAATTGATTTCTATCTGATTTGGGGCCTTGCAATAGTTTTGGTGAACGACCAATCGCTTCTTCTCTAGTATAACCGGTAATGCGCGTAAAGGCATCGTTAACATAAACTATTTGAGGTTGTATTGCATCCGCATTGGTAATAACTACCATATCATTGGTATGGGTTACGACTGACTCTAATAGTTTTAATCTTTCAAGCTCAATTCTTCTTTGCGTAATATCTTCCAAGTAGCCGAACCAAACCACCGAGCCGTCGGCATTTTTTTCAGGTCTGCTTGCACCTTTTAACCAACGAATTTCGCCTCTATATTCATACCTAAATTCGGCCTGCCAATCATTCAATGTTTGACGCGACAATTCAATACTTTCCATTAATACCGGCAAATCTTCGGTATAAACCAAACTAAATATTTTTTGTGTACTACAATCTTTAAAATCATCAAAGGCAGCCGGGCATAAATCCTCAAATCCTTTGCTCAAAAATTCAAACCCATATTCACCGGAAACTTGCATTTTAAACTCAAAAATGCCAATTTTTACTTTATCGGTTAATTTACGCAACTTAACCACACTTTCTTCCATTTTTTGCTGTGCGAGTTTACTGGCAGTAATATCCCGAACTATACCGCAAATAGCCATGGGTTGACCATTATAATCGCGTACAAGAAATTTGGTAACCTGTAAAATCAGTAAATTTCCATTTCTTTTTATTGTTTCTTCCGACTCCTGTGGCATACCAGAATTAATCACCATTCGATCTGAATACATACAATATTCAACAGATTCTTCCGGTAAAAAATCCTCTTCCCGCTTACCTAAAACCTCTGCTTCCTTTACATTAAATACAACTTCAAACGCTCTATTTATCAAGGTATATTTACCCTCAATTGTTTTCATGAAAATAGGAATTGGAGCATTTTCCAAAATGCCTTCCAAACTGTTTTCTGTTTGCCGAATTTTTTGTTGTAAATGTTTATAATCTGTCAAATCCCTTATCGATAGTAAGGTCATAAGTGCTCCGTGTTGATCAACAAATCTATTAAACAACAACTCCGCATCAAATAATTGTCCTTCTTTTTTTCGCGCTAAAATTTCGATAGGCAAACCCTCATTAGCAGTTATTTTACTTAAATGTCGGTCAATACTTTGCTTACTTTCCTCATTTAGTATTTTCGGGAGATTTAGCATTTTTAATTCATCCAGGGTATAGTTAAAAATCTTACCCGCGGTGAGATTCGCTTCAACAATATCTTGTTTATCATTTATGAGTAGAACAGCATAACTTGAATTTTCAACCAACGAACGATATTTCATTACACTCTCCTCTAATCGAATTGCCTGCATTTTTTGTTCCTGGATATCTTGAATCGAACCATATAAACGAACAACAACTCCATTTTGCATTTCTACTTCACCTTTAGAACGCACCCATTTTTCTTTACCGCCGGAAGTAACCAAAATAGCTTCCACTTGATAGGGCTTGCCGGTTTCCATCGCTAATTTTACTGCAGTAATAATTCGTTCGCGATGCTCTCCTTCTTTATAAAAATTAATTGCGGTTGTTAATTGCGGTTCATATGACAAAGGCAAATCATGTATAATTTTAGTTTCATTTGTCCACGTTAATTTTTGCGTGGCAACGTCTAGCTGCCAACCACCTACACTAGCTAATTCGTTAGTAGATTCTAAAAAATATTTTGTGTGAATCAACTCTGTATTCAACGTATTGAGTTGCTCATTTTGCTTGAGCAATAATGCTTCGTTTTGCCCCATTTGATTCACCACCGGACGGTATACAAATAAAACCTCCACCATCAATAAAATCAAAATGGCAAAAATGATAATCGTAACTAACTTCTTTGAGTAAATCGCATTTTGGTCTGAACTACTAGCCAAACGGGCTACCAATCTATTGATGCTATTCGAGAATACGATTTGAATGTCTGCTAATTTGCCTAAATGTTCTTTGCGATGGAGACTATCTGCTACCAATGAATTAATAACTGTTTTAAAAAGGCTGATTTGAGTGCCTGCTTGAAGCAGCAAGCTATCTTTAATAGGGTCAACATCTATTTGTAATGCAGCATGTTTGGTAAGCTTTTTGTGATTTTCTTCTAAATCCAATAATAATTGGGGAAACTTATCCTGATTGGAAAATGCTGCTTTATCATACACAAAATCTAAGGACAGATGGAGTAATTCTTGCGACAAATTACGTTGACTAGCGGTAGTACTAATTACATCGCCTTGTTGCAAATTGCGGTCCATATTTTTAACCAAAATGGTATAACATGCTACTACAATCAGCAATAATGTCAAAAAAGACATTATGTATATATTCACAAGCCGACGTCGATTCATCATGTAATTAAGGTTTCATACAAATTGATGATCTAAAAAAATGCCTATATCTACCTACATTCCTTTTTATGATCCTTATACAATTTACATTTTTAACACTAAATAAACTATACCCACTTGGTGGTATTTTTCATAAAAATAACCATATCAATTCGATTATAAATGTCGAACATTTTTAACAGTATTATTAATCAAATCCACTAAAATAGATATCGATAAACTTGCGACGAACGATAGAAGTTATACTACTTTCAACTATATCTAATTGAACATAAATCGTTTATGATAACAGTATATGTTACCCTAGCATTTAGCCCTTTTTCTTGATAACAATTTTTTGTTGATCAATTTCTAAAGATTCTGAAACAAACCTATAAAAATCAGCATATTGCGATTTATCTACACGATGGTTATAAATGCGATAATTCCTTATAATTTGAATCAATTTCTTATCTGCCATATATTGAAATTCCATGGCAAAATACGCGTTGGAACAATTGGTTTGTTTGGTTGAGGGCAACTTATCCGGTTCAAAACCTTCAGGCAACTCAATACAGGTTGTGTCGTTAATTTCAAAAGGTCTTTTCAAGTAAAAATCATGCGCTCTTTCATCGGGTTTTGGAAAAGGATTAGACTCAAACAATCGATCAGGCACGGCTTTCAAAAATACTTTTGTAGGCGTTACCATATCAGCATACTTAGCATACCACACACGACCATTCAACACATGACGGGCTAATGCATCTTTTGAAAGTTCCCATTCATTAGGTGGCTGTATCCCCAAAAAGCGAAGCAAATTTTCCTTTTGTTCATTGGCATTTACTTCGCGAAGACTATAGTGTACGTCTGCAATAAATTCACCCTTAGGCACTACCTGAAAATTCACATCTGTACTCCAATCTTCGGCAAAACGAATTATTGTTTTTATTTGTAATTGATTGTTTGTGTACTTACTGGCAGGCGTATTTACTAACTGCCCTCCCTCCTCTGTAAGCAATAGCGCCTTTCTATTTTCGGTAAAAGTACCTAACTCATTAAACCCTGCTATATTGCTCGTACACTCCAACCAAATCGAATCTTTTGATTGGGGTACACAGAGTATCACATGATCAAAACCATTATGCGGAAAAGAAGCTTCTACCGGCAAACTATTGAATCCCGAATTAATTATTGCAATATGACTTCTAATACCGGCAACTTTTAATGCTGCATGCATATAATTGCTTAAAGCCTTACAATCACCATATTTTTTTTGTCCGGTAAAACTGGCTGAAAATGGCCTTAAACCGCCAATTCCTAACTGAATACTTACGTACCTAAAATTTTGTTGCAAGTAATCATATATCTTTTTTGTTTTTTGCACCGTTGAAGTTTCATTCGCAACTAACTTTAAAATGGTTGCTTGCTGATCTTCAGGTAAAACGTCAAGTCCGGCATACAATTGATTCAGCCATTGACCAAAATTTTTCCAACTAGACAAATCACCTTCATATCCATAATGACTAAACTGATTGGGGGCTAATTGAACTAATGGTTTTCTTTTATAAAAAGGAACAGCTCCTACCTCATATTTAGCTTGCTTTAAAGCAGAAACTTGCCAGCGATATATCTTTTCCTTTTCCTCATTTGAAATGATGGGCTGATATTGGTCAGAAACACTATGATAGCGAATACCAAAATCTAAGGGCGTTTTTAAGGTATAACTGGCGGTATGAACATATGCAAAATTATTATCCGGTCTAAAGGCAGGAATTATAAAAGAGCCTTTGATATTAATCGTATAATCCACTATGGCAGAAATCGGATAGCTAGTTGGTACAAATTCATAGTAATTAAGCACATCATCTTCAACTAATTCGCCGCCAGCTGCCGTTTGTTGTAAGTCTTTCTTCTTTACGCGTTGAATCAATTTACCATTAGCATCAACAAATCTAATTTCAAAATCATCCAATAAAATGTATTTTGAAGTAAGATGCTGAAAAGAAAGCAGATGCTTCGCCTTTTCATTCAAAATAACAGATTCTTGATGCACCTGAATGGTTGTTTTTTCCAAACCAACAATCGTTACCACCAGATCATCTTTCATTACCACAGCAGCAACCTCCTTTTTGATAGAGTCGGGAATAATGGCCAATTGCTCCATCGGCGATTGGGCCTTTGCGAAAAACATGATCAGGAAAAAGCCAAATAGGAATACGCTTATTTTCATTGCCTATATTTATGTAACGTTTACTTTTTCTTCAAAATGAGGGGTTCATTCAATAATTCAAATAATTTTTTATAAAACTCCTGAAAATAAGGGTAGTCATCTTTAACAAATATTGGGCGTTTAAAATCTACAGTAACTCTAATTGAAAAAACACCTTCTTCAAAGCTGCCAATTCTTGAAAAAACAATACTGGTATCAGGCATGATCATTCGGGTATTTTTCAAAGGAGCTTCGATGATATACGCATCGGGAATTTTGTAACTTCCTATCAAAACTACTTGTTGATTAGCCCCAAAATAAATATCCGAAGCACGAGTATCGGCAATAAAGGGATTTTTCTCAAAATCAGAAAACAAGTTAAAAGGCATAAATAAATACTCGCCTGTATTGTTCAATTTTTTCTCAAAATCAAAACGTTGAACCAAACTAAGTGAATCAATGGTTTCATTTTCAATAACCAAATTACTGATAGTAACATCCCCTCCTGCTTGCAGGTATTTTGCTTCAAATTCTTTTTTGCCTTTGTGCAGGCTTTTTACACGTTGCAATCGTTCATATTGATCAGAAGTAATTTCAACATTTCCGGTAAGTGTACCGTTTTCCTTTATTTGACCGTTTACAAAAACAAAATTACGATACTGACCTTCAGGGTCCCATAAAGTATGCCAACCCCAATCATACGATTCAGGCTTTTTAATAACTAAGCCTTCCGTATATAAAACATCCTCCGGAATTAAATTAACCGGTAAAAATTTGTTAGTAGCATCCAATACATAGGTTTTTTCATCTAATTCTACAAAAGCCATCACTTTATCAAAACTATGATAATCTGGTATCGAAATATTAACGATTCCGTTACTTATGGTACTAACCAATACCGGATTTGCATCAATGCCGGCATCTTTTAA
>JBJOQA010000018.1:0-14637 GCA_046050225.1 Bacteroidota bacterium
CTTCCTTAGTTTTGGATTCCGGTTTTTGGCTGGCCTGTTCCTCTACGTAAAGGTTTTTTGGCTTCGCCAGGTACCCTCCACCAATTGACGAGATTGGTGCGCTAGCTTCTTTAGGTTGGGATAATATTGTTTCATCTTTCTTAGGCTCCTGCATTGGCGTTTCTACGGCTACAGGCTGCATCATGGCCGGAATATCAAAATTGATTACCGGTGCATGATCAACAGGAGATGAAATTTCGAAATAAATTGGATTCTCTTCTTCTTTTGGAACTAATACATCAGGAACAACCTGTGTAGTCAATTCTGGTGTAACGTCTGTAACCATTGTATCTTCTTGCATTGGCGCTTCCATGATGGGCAAAACTTGCTCGTTAGCTAAATGCAATACCACTTTTTCATCTTCAGCAGGCGTTTCCATCGTTACTGCTTCAGCAGCATTTAAATGCAGCTCCGGAGCAACTTCTTCAACCACCGGCAACACTTCGGCAGTGGCCAAAGGCAATACCACTTTAGGTTCCTCTTTAGCCGGCATTTCAAGATGCATTACAATCTTCTCATCTTTCTTTGTTACATTTTCGTTGATTGTTTTGGCAAATGGATCTTTATGTTCAAAACCGGTAGCGATAATGGTAATACCGATTTCATCATTCAAGGTATTATCATAACCCAAACCAAGGATTACATCACTATCCGGACCAGCTTGGCTCAACAAATGATTTTGAATTACCTCTACTTCATCCATTGTAAATTCATGATCACCTTCGGCCGAATTGATATTAATCAAAATCCATCTTGCACCGCGAATATCATTGTCGTTCAACAATGGCGAATTCAAGGCATTTTCGATGGCACGTTGAGCCCTATTTTCTCCGCCTGCGGCAGCGCTTCCCAAGATAGCCACACCACCATTACTCATTACGGTGCACACATCGGCAAAATCGACATTAATTTGACCTGTACTATTAATAACATCGGTAATACATTTTGCAGCGGTTGCCAAAACGTTATCTGCTTTTGCAAAAGCTTCTTTCATTTTAAGATTACCAAATTGATGACGCAACTTATCGTTACTAATCACCAAGAGTGTATCTACATGCTCTTTCAAAATGCTAATACCATCCTCTGCTTGTTGCAAACGCTTACGACCTTCATAGGCAAACGGCGTAGTTACAATACCTACCGTTAGGATGCCCAAGTCTTTACAAATTTTTGCAAGAATCGGTGCACCGCCGGTACCGGTTCCGCCGCCCATACCTGCAGTGATGAATGCCATTTTGGTATTCACCTCTAAGATTCGTTTAATTTCTTCTAAGCTTTCTTCCATTGCCTGACGGCCGATGGAAGGATTGGCTCCTGCGCCTAAACCTTGTGTAAGGTGTGGCCCTAATTGAATTTTATTAGGCACGCGACTTTGCGCAATCGCTTGCGCATCTGTATTACAAATAATAAAATTTACGCCTTCAATATTTTGCGAAAACATGTGATTAACAGCATTGCTGCCACCACCTCCAACACCAATTACCTTGATGATGGATGATTGTTCTTTGGGCAAATCAAAATGTATCATAATTATGGGTTTTAATGCAAACATTCAAATGCTTGCTTAATATAACCGGTTGTTCCTGACCCTTCAGACAACCGTAAAATGGGTTAGTAGTTAGTTAGTATTTAATGGGAACCTAATTAATTCAAACTAGTATCACCATCTTCTTTAAACAATTCAAGAATACCTGTTTTGAAAGAATCCATAAAACCCTTCAAGGTTTTACGCCCCTTTTTCGCATTTTCCATACGAATTTGATCTAACTCATATTCGCTAGGCTCGTGCACATCTTCTGTTGCAATAGCGCCATCTTCGGCTACCGGCTGTTGCAAAGAAGCAGGTACATCCACCTTACGGAAATAATTATCAAATTGTTTGTTCTTATTCTCATAGTCGTTGTATCCCTTCAAAATAAGACCGATACAAGTGCTATACATTGGCTTAACCAATTCATCAATATGACCGCTAGCCAAGTGTTCGTTAGGATAACCAATACGTGCATTTAATCCGGTAACATACTCCGTTAACTGAATTAAGTGTTTTAATTGAGAACCGCCACCGGTAAGAATAATACCGCCATTTAACATGCGGGTATCTAATCCAACTTGCTTTAAGTGATAAGAAACGAAGTCCATAATTTCGCTCATGCGTGCCTGAATAATATTGGCTAAATTTTTAACCGCAATTTCTTTAGGCTGCATACCACGTAAACCCGGAATGGTGATATATGCATTTGATTTTGCTTGATCCGCCAATGCACTTCCGAATTGAACTTTCATTTGTTCGGCCTGCGTTTTAAGCACACCCAAACCATTTTTAATATCGTTGGTAATATTCTCTCCTCCGAATGGAATTACTGCGGTATGCTTTAAGATGCCTTCATAAAAAACAGCTAAATCGGTAGTACCACCACCAATATCTACAATAGCCACACCTGCTTCCAAATCTTGATCACACATTACCGCAGCGGCACTAGCCAATGGTTGCAACACTAAATCTTGTGTTTTCAAACCGGCTTTTTGTACACTGCGATTAATGTTACGAATTGCATTTTTATCGCCGGTGATAATATGGAAATTAGCACCCACTTTTACACCGCTATATCCGATTGGATTAGGAATATTTTGAAAATTATCTACCGTAAATTCTTGCGGAATCACATCAATGATTTGATCACCGGCAGGAATATAGGTACGATATTGATCAGCAATTAAACGATCGATTTCGTCTTGACTGATTTCATTCTCAGTACTTGGGCGAACAATATCGCCACGAGTTTGCAAGCTCTTAATATGATGACCTGCAATACCTACATACACTTCATTCAGCACCAAATTGGGATTACTGATGTAGCAATTTTCTAAGGCTGTTTGGATTGCCTTGATTGTTTGATCGATGTTCAACACCATTCCGTGTTGTACGCCATTACTATTGGCACGACCAAATCCTAAAATTTCTAATTTGCCGAATTCATTTTTACGGCCGGCAATTGCCGCAATTTTTGTTGTTCCGATGTCGAGACCGACAATCACCGGATTGTTGTTTACAACACTACTGTCGTAAGGGTTTGTGTTTTGTTCGCTTGTCATAGTTGTATGTTTGTGTTTGTGTGTTTTGTGTTTGTTCTTTTTATTTATACATTTTAGTAATCATTATCGGGTTTAGCCGCAGGTTTCTTCGCAGGCTTTTCTGTCGGCTTTTCTGCAGGCTTTGCCGGTTTGGGCTTAGCTGCAGGTACAACGGCAACCGGCTTGGGCGATGCAACAGCATTTGGCTTGTTTCCTGTTACGTTTGATGAAGCCGGTTTCGGATCCGGTTTCATAGGGTTGGGTACTAGTTTTACGGGGGTAGCAGTACTGGGTTTCGGAGGTAAGGCCGTTGCCGGCTGTGCTTGCACCGGTGGTTTAACCGGGATGCCAATGGCCGGAATCGTTACGGGGTTGGACTCCACTCCACCCTCAGTATTTTCATTCATATCATTACGTTCCAATGATTCCATTATCAGATTTACATTGGTAGAATTGTTTAAATTATCGGCAGCCATGGTTTGCAACGAGTCGTTTGCTTGTTGCTCAGCCAATGCAGCCATTCGCTGAATAATGGCGGCGATGCCGGATGAATCAGCGGTAATATCTGCCGCGTCTCTTCTTTTGGCTACCACTTGATTTTTATATTGCAAGTTCACCACACTGTAATAGTTCCATCCACTTTTTGTCACAATCTTTTTATAAAATAATTGAAGCTTCTTAAATTTTTCTTCAATATCCTGTCCGTTACCAAAACTGATGACCATATCCCCTACTTTTGGAATCATATCAAATTGACGTTGTGCATTTATATCCACTTGTTCAATCATGGCCATTCTAAAAGGGTCTTGTTGAATTGCCATACTTACGTTACAGATATCGCGAAGCAGTAGACTATCAGTTTTTGTTAACACCAATTTATCAGTTGGAAAATTGGTAAAAACCGGTAAGCGCGCCGAAAATTTTTCACTTAGCGGTAAAACCTTCAAAGAACTATCCACATAAAAAGTATTGCCTGAAGCGGTAAAAATTCTGGCTACCGGCTCACGTTCTAATACATTTACCTGCAAAATCACATTCTGATCAAAAAACATTTGAATTTGCTTCACCCAAATATTTTTTTCTAACTCAGATTCCAATGCACGCAGATTAAACATAGAAACCGGATGACCTTCAGGCCCACCATCCATATAGTCGTTAATCGCTTTGAGAATATCATTTTTGTCCACAAAAAAATGATTATTCACGCCGCGAATTGAAATATTTAACCCTTTGCACAATTGCTTTTCTTCACGCTTCATTGCTGCAACCAACAATACTAAAGTGCCCACCCCAACAGCAATCCAAGCTGAGAGCATTAGCCATTTACGTATTTGTTGTTTGTTTGCCACTTCTTATTTTCCTTTTAAAATGTTGCATATTGGCTGCACCAACGTATCAATATCTCCGGCTCCGGCCGTAATTAAAACATCCACTTCATTATTTTCCACCCATGCTAACATGGCCTCTTTTGACAGAACCTTTACTTTTCCGTCAACCACTAAATTGGCTATCATCTCACTCGTTACACCTTCCATTGGCAATTCACGCGCAGGATAAATGGGCAACAAAATCAATTCATCAGCCATCGATAATACCGCTGCAAATCCATCTGCAAAATCGCGCGTGCGACTAAACAAATGCGGTTGAAATATCACCGTGCATTTTCTTCCTGCAAACAATGAACGTGCACCTTCAATCAAATTGCGAAGCTCTTCGGGGTGATGCGCATAGTCATCAATTTGAACAATCCCATTTTGATTTTCGCCGGGGGCGATGATATATTCAAATCTGCGTTTCACGCCACGAAAAGCAGCAACAGCCTCTTTAATTTTATCATCCGCAATTTGCAAATGCTTTGCAACGGCTATCGCCGCAATCACATTTTCAACATTGTGCAATCCGCCCATATTGAGCACAACATCGGCTAACTTCCAGCCCGTTTTGTTATCCACAACATCCAAGCAATAAGCTCCGGCTGCAATTCGAATATTTTCGGCATGCATATCGGCTTGCATATCGGCTGCAGCATAACTGCAGTTGTTGCTATATTTTAATTCCGCACCGCGGGTTAATCCATATTTAGGGATTAGCAAACCCCCATCTTTTACACGAGCCGAAAAATCAATAAATGCTTGTTCAACCTGATCGGGTGTTCCATAGATATCTAAGTGATCCGGATCCATGGAGGTAATGATCGCCATATCCGGACTCAATTTTAAAAAGCTACGATCATATTCATCTGCTTCCACCACACACACATTGTTTTCACTGCTCCAAAAATTACTTTGATAGTTAGCCGAAATGCCTCCCAAAAAAGCATTACACCCAAATCCACTATGGCGCAGCAAATGCGCAACCATGGTACTAGTAGTTGTTTTACCATGCGTACCTGCAACACAAACATTAAAAGAACTATGCGTAATCGCCCCTAACATATCGCTCCGCTTCACCACCAAATAGCCATTGTCTAATAGATAATTTAATTCGGCGTGCGCTTTAGGAATTGCAGGTGTATAAACCACCACTGCAGCTTGCTTATCAATTAATGCAACATTATCTTCATAATGAATGCTGATTCCTTCTTGAACCAATTGCTTGCACAAAACAGTTTCAGTACGATCATAGCCGCTCACGGCAACACCCTTTGCATTAAAGAACCTTGCTAATGCGCTCATGCCAATACCGCCAATACCTACAAAGTAGATACTACCCTTATGAGCAGTATCTCCTGCAATTAATTTTTGTACGATATCGTTCAATGCTTGCATTTTACTGGCAATTCGCTTTTATATATTATTTAAAATTTCATTTGCCACAATCACATCCGCGTTTCGTATACCCAATGGCGTTATGTTTTTAATAAATCGATTACACTTCTCTTCATCTTGAACCAAGCTAATAACAGTTGCCACTAATTGTGCTTGTGCATCCGCATCTTTGATTAGCATAGCCGCATCTTTTTCAACCAGTCTACTTGCATTTACCGTTTGATGATCCTCAGCCGCAAAAGGATAAGGCACAAACACAGCAGGCTTAGCCATAACACTTAATTCGCCCACAGACATCGCACCACTTCTACTTATTACCACATCAGCCGCCGCATAAGCTAAATCCATTTGTTGTATAAAATCGCTTACCCACACATTTTTATAGGCTGCAGCCGCAGCTTTTCCTTGCTCGGCAAAAGGCTTTCCGGTTTGCCAAATCAATTGCAACTTTTGATTTGAAAAATCGCTTAAATGAGCCGCCAAGGCTTCATTGATACTTTTGGCACCTAAGCTTCCGCCAATGGACAAAACTGTTTTCAAATCAGGATTAAAGCCAAAACTTTTAACCGCTGTTGCCCGATCTGTTTTGTTGTCGGCGATAGCCGAACGAACCGGATTACCGGAAATCACAATTTTGTTTGCAGGGAAAAAGCGTTCCATTCCGTCAATGGCAACAAATATTTTAGTAGCCCTTTTTCCCAAAAGCATATTCGACTTTCCTGCAAAAGAATTACTCTCATGAATGAAAGTTGGAATGCCTTTGCTTTGTGCAAATCTTAATACCGGAAAACTAGAATATCCGCCAACTCCTATTACGGCATGTGGCTGAAATCTTTTAAAAATGCTTCGAACTTGTAAAAAGCTTTTCAACATCTTCCAAGGCAATCCAATATTCTTTATCAATGAACTTCTATTAAAACCGGCGATATCCAATCCTTCTATTTTATAGCCTGCCTGCGGCACTTTTTCCATTTCCATTTTCCCTTTTGCCCCAACAAATAATATTTCGGCATCAGGCACAATTGCTTTGATGGCGTGTGCAATGGCTACTGCCGGAAAAATATGACCGCCGGTACCCCCTCCGGCCATAATGAAGCGAAGCCCTTTTCTTTTACCACTTATATCGTTTTTTACTTCACTCATTTTTTCTCCTCCTCTTGTTGGGTTGTGGGCACGGCCTCTGTGGCACCTTTAGCTACGCCTTCTAATTGCTCCACATTTCTTGCTACACTAAGTATAATTCCAATTGACAAACAAGTAAACAAAAAGCTACTTCCACCCATACTCATTAATGGCAGGGTAACTCCTGTATTTGGAAACACATTTACATTTACGCCCATATGCACGATAGCTTGAATTACCAACGTAAAGCTGAGTGCCAACGCCAAAAATGCACCAAAAGCATAGGGGCATTTTTGATATAAACGAATACATCTAAACAAAAACAATAAATAAATAAATAGCACAAATGCACCACCCAGTAATCCATATTCTTCAAGAATGATAGAGAAAATAAAATCACTGTAAGAGTGTGGTAAAAAATTGCGCGCATTACTATTGCCGGGTCCTAACCCCTTCCATCCGCCATTTGCAATAGCAATTTTGGCTTGATTGATTTGATACAACTTTTCAGAATTATCTTCTTTAGTGCTGTACATGAATGTTTGAATTCTACCAATCCAGGTGGGCACCCTACCTACCGACAATATGGTAGGAAGTGGCTTTTGTTTATGATGCTCCTTATCATAATATCCCCTTGCAATACTGATAAGGAATAAGGTTGGAATCAAAGCAATAACAATTACAAGCCCAATATGTTTTATACTAACCCTTCCAATAAACATTAACATCAAACTTGTTCCGCCGATTAAAATAGCCGTAGACAAGTTTGCCGGAGCAATCAAAAGACAAATAATAATTACCGGAATAATGATTGGAAGAAAGCCTTTTCTAAAATCTTTAATGATTTGTTGTTTTCTGCTCAGCATCCTACTCAAATACATGAACAAAGCCAGTTTAGCTAAATCCGAAGTTTGAAACGTAAGATTAATAACCGGCAACTTAATCCAACGTGTACCGGCATTAAGCTGAACGCCAAAAAACAACGTATACAGCAGTAGCGGAATTGATGCAATAAACATAATCATTGCAGCCCTAGAATACAAAGTATAGTTTACTCGGTGAGCAAAATAAATAATTAGCACGCCACCAATAATAAATGCAAATTGTTTGAAGAGATAACTCTCGTTACTCTTACTATATTTATAAGCTAACGAACCGGTGCTACTATACACTACCAATAAACTTGCTAAGGTTAACATAATCACCAATGCCCAAATAACACGGTCGCCCTTGGTTTTGCTAACCAAGCTATCGCCCATCGTACTAATGTTGGGGGTGAAAAATTGCCTTATGTTAATTGGTTCTTGCATACTATTTACGTCCTTCCCTTTTTCAATTCTACCGCGCATTAACCCTGCACCTCTCCCGTTTTCTTTGAGGGAGAGGATTGGGGCCGGGGGTTACAATTCTTTTACTGCTTTTTTAAATTGAGCGCCTCTATCTTCATAATTTTTAAATAAATCGAAACTGGCGCAAGCCGGACTTAACAACACCACATCGCCTTTATCGGCGAAATGGAACGCTGCTTGCACGGCTTCTTGGGCCGAAGCGGTGTTTACCATTAATGGGATATGTTTTGAAAATGCTTCATGAATTTTACGATTATCTAAACCCATACAAACAATCGCCTTTACTTTATCCTTTACCAGATCCAATAAAATTTCATAGTCATTCCCTTTGTCTACCCCACCCAAAATCAGGATGGTTGGTTTAACCATACTTTCGAGTGCGAACCAAGTGCTGTTAACATTGGTTCCTTTACTATCGTTGATAAATTCTACCCCGCGAATAGTAGCCACCGGCTCCATACGATGTTCGAGGCTTTGAAAAGTTTGCAACGATTCTCTCACTGATTCTTTTTTAATTTCTTCAGCCATAGAAGCCGCTCCGGCAGCCATGCTGTTATACTGGTTGTGCTTCCCTTTTAGGGCAAAATCTTTAATATTCATTTGTACTTCTTCTGTTTTCCATTTCATATGCAACTCGCTGTTAGAAATGTAGGCACCGTTGGGGATCGCTTTACTCATGGTAATGGGATATAGTATTGATTGAATGGGATAGTTAGATATATGCGCTTGGGTGATTGGATCATCCATGCAGTAAATGAATAAGTCTTCAGGTTGTTGATTCAGTGCAATTCTGAATTTACTGTTAACATAATTGATCATTTCATAATTATATCGATCCAAATGATCTTCGGTGATATTGGTTAGAATCGCCACATTAGGACGAAAACTATGAATATCATCCAACTGAAAAGAACTCACTTCTACGATATATAAATCTTTTGGATCTACTGCTACTTGACGTGCAAAAGAGAAACCGATATTTCCTACCATTGCACAATTAGCACCACCATTGTTGCAGATATAATGCGTTAAGGCTGTAGTGGTAGTTTTACCATTTGTACCTGTTATCGCAATAATTCTACTGTTCCCTTTAAACCGATAAGCCAATTCAATCTCACTAATTACTTGAATGCCCTTCGCTCTAATTTTTTTTACGAGTTCATTTTTTTCGGGAATACCCGGACTTTTCATTACTTCATCTGCGGCCAAAATAATGGCTTCGCTATGCCCACCCTCTTCAAATCCGATTCCTTCTGTTATTAATTCTGTTTTATACTTTTCTGCAATCTTTCCGGCATCACTCACCCATACATCATAGCCTTTTCGTTTTGCCAAAACAGCAGCACCAACGCCACTTTCGCCTGCGCCTAACACCACTAGAAAATGATTGCCTTCGGTACGGCTAAAAGCCTCCGGAAAATCATTTTGTTGTAAGGTGTCGATACTGTTCATGTTACACGATTATGCTAATTCGAATGTGCCTGCTACATCAAAAGGTTAAAAAACCGGCGACGTTGCCGCACCAAACCACAATATGGAATGGGAGGTCATTTTCAAGGGGTAGCCGATTCAATCTTTTCAAGCTCAAATAAAAAGGTTCTTCATGAGCATAGAATTTAACAGGTATCGTTTATTTCATGGGGCACTAGTCCATTCTTGCTCTTTGAAAAAAATGGTTCTTCATGAGCATCAGAATTTAACAGGTAGCGCTTTCATTTGGCCTATCCGGACCGTGCTCAAATAAAAAGGTTCTTCAAAAGCATAGAATTTAACAGGTAAGTTTTTCATGGGGTACTGTTCAATTCTTTTATCCATCCTGCCCTTGCGAGCTCATTGTATTATCTCAACTTTAAAGTAACAATAGCCAACACCACACATATAATCGTCACAATCCAAAAACGAACGGCTATTTTACTTTCATGGTATCCTTTCTTTTGGTAGTGGTGGTGTAAAGGACTCATCAAAAACACCCGCCTACCTTCGCCATACTTTCGTTTGGTATACTTGAAGTAAGAAACCTGAATCATTACACTTAAGTTTTCAATCAAGAACACGAAACAGAAAAACGGAATCAACAATTCTTTTCTAACTATGATAGCCAAGGCTGCGATGATTCCACCTAAGGCCAAGCTTCCGGTATCTCCCATAAATACTTGCGCGGGATAAGCATTGTACCATAAGAATCCAATACAAGCCCCTACAAATGCTGCAATAAAAATGGAGAGCTCTCCTAGGTTAGGGATGTACATAATATTGAGGTACTCAGCAAACTTCACATTACCACTCACATATGCAAAAACCCCTAAGCCGATACCAATGATTGCACTAACTCCTGTTGCCAAACCATCCAAACCATCGGTAATATTGGCGCCATTGCTCACTGCAGTTACAATAAAAATTACAATTGCGATGTAAGCGATATAGGTATAATCTTGCCAACTTGTTGGTAGTAATTTTGCATAATTGAACTCATGCGTTTTCATCAACGGGATAGTTGTGATGGGTGTTTTTACCACTGCAAAGCGATGTGCTTTCCCGTCAATGATTACTGTATCTTCTTTCAATTTTCTTTCACCGGGTTTCATCACCGATTCAACAGCAGCATTGGTAATGATTTCACGTTTAACGGTTACACTTTTACTGAAATACAAAGTAGAACCTACTATTATACCCAACATCACCTGACCGAATATTTTAAATCTACCCGCCAAGCCATCACTGTCACTTTTTTTATACGCTACCCCTTCAGCCTGCGCTCTTCTTCTTGAACGAATTTTCAAATAGTCGTCGATAAACCCAATGGCTCCTAGCCAAACAGTACAGAGCAACATCAAACGGATATACACTTTATCTAAATTGGCCAACAACAAAGTAGGAATCAAGATGGCCAGTATTATAATGATACCACCCATGGTTGGTGTACCCTTTTTTTGCTTCTCGCCTTCTAACCCTAAATCGCGAACCGTTTCGCCTAATTGTTTGTTTTGCAAAAAGTTGATCAATTTTTTACCAAATACGGTGGTAATAATCAGACTGAGTATAACAGCCAACATTACACGAAATGTAATGAACTGAAACAAACCACTTCCCGGAAATTTGGAAGTTGTCCAGTGCTGTGTTAACCAATCAAAAAAATGATACAACATAATTGTTTGTTTAATCCTTGGGGATTAGATTTCGGTTTACCGATTATTTATTTTTCAAGCAGTTGAAACATTTCTGTCAACACCTGCTTATCATCAAAATCAAATTTTACGCCTTTAATATCTTGATACTTCTCATGGCCCTTACCGGCTACCAAGATGATATCTTCTTTACCTGCCAAGCTCACTGCCGTTTTAATGGCTTCTTTTCTATCGGCGATAGTGATATACTTTTTTCTCGCAACTACATTAACACCGGCTTCCATATCTTTCAATATTTCTAACGGATCTTCACTGCGTGGATTATCGGAAGTAAAAATCACACGATCACTGTATTCACAAGCAACTTCGGCCATTACCGGACGCTTGGTTTTATCTCGATCGCCACCACACCCTACTACTGTTATTACTTTCTCATACCCCTTTTTCAATTTTTGTATCGTTGCCAATACATTGAGCAAGGCATCGGGGGTATGTGCATAATCTACAATCCCAATCACCGCATCTTGTGTACTCACGGTATATTCAAATCTTCCTTCAGCGCCATCCAATACACTCAACTGCTGCAACACTTCTAACTTATCTTTCCCTAAACAAATGGCTGCACCGTACACAGCAAGAATATTATAAGCATTAAACTCTCCAATCAATCTAAAAAACACTTCTTGTTCATTCACCATCATATGCAATCCGGTGATACTATTTTCTAACAATCGACCTTTAAAGTCGGCCATTGTTTTCAGGCTATAATAATATTTATGCGCCGATGTGTTTTGCAACATCACCATCCCTCGTTTATCATCCGCATTACTAATAGCAAATGCATCTTTGGGCAACTCATCAAACCATGATTTTTTTACACGGATATATTCATCAAATGTTTTGTGATAATCCAAATGATCATGGGTAATATTACTAAACAAGGCACCTGCAAATTGAAGTCCGGCAATGCGATGCTGATGAATGGCATGACTGCTACATTCCATAAAAACATAGTCGCATCCTGCTTCAACCATTTGATGCATCAATGCATTTAGTTGTATTGCATCGGGTGTGGTATGGGTAGATGGAATGATATCGCTACCAATCTGATTTTGAACCGTACTTACCAAGCCGCAGGTATGCCCCATGGCCGTAAATAATTTCCACAATAAAGTGGCGATGGTTGTTTTACCATTGGTTCCGGTTACGCCAACGAGTTTAAAGCGTTGAGAAGGTTGATCATAAAAATTATGACTCATCCAACCGGCGGCTAAACTAGTATCCGCAACTTCTACATAACAAATTCCTTCCTTCAATGAACTAGGCAATGCTGAACAAACTATCGCAATTGCGCCTTTTTGAATGGCGGTTTCAATAAATAGATGTCCATCTGCGCTGGCACCTTTAATGGCGATAAAACAATCTCCGGATATGATTTTCCGCGAATCAATATGCAATGCATGGATTGCAACATCGGTATTGCCTGATACCGATTTCAAATTCACTTTATATAGTATATCCTGTAATATCAATTTAAAAACAGCGTTAATGTTTGACCTTTTTTACAAGCCGTTCCGGCTAACAATGATTGACTCACCACCTTTCCTCTTCCACTTGTTATTACTTTTAATCCACTTGTTTCTGCCAAGTACACTGCATCTTTCAATCCCATTCCTACCGTATTGGGAACCCATCCGGCCTTTGCTTCAACTTCTAAAGAAGGTGGTAACATTTGGGCTTGATTTGATTTTACCTCTACTCTACGCCACTGACCTGCCGGTGCTCCATCTGCTACTTTCCATTGTAAGGGTTCAAAAATGGCGTGCAAATCAGATTTCATGCCGTAATACTGATTAATACTGGTATCCATCAGCATGGGTGACTGATAATTTTTTCTACCGATGTACTTGCTATAAATCTTATCACTAATTTGTTTAAATACCGTTCCCGAAACATCCGCACCATAAATCAATCGTGACTGACGACTATTTTGAATAACCACTGCGATGGTATATTTCGGCGCTTGCGCCGGAAAGAAACCAATAAAAGAAGCTTGATAAATTTTATTTCCTTTATTGTATCCTTTATTATCCAAAGCCGATACGGCAGTTCCGGTTTTTCCCGCGATAGAATAAGCAGTATCATACACCACTTTATGTGCTGTTCCGTGCACGCTATCAACCACTGCTTGCAAGCATTCTCTTGCTTGACGTAAGGTTTCATCGCTGCAAATTTTTTCTACCAAAACAGTAGGCTGAAACCTTTTTACTTCCACCCCATATTCTAAAATTGAATTCACTAAATAAGGCTTCATCATTTTACCATTATTGGCTACTGCATTATACAGCATCAACATATGCAAGGGTGTTACCAATTCTTCATAACCATGCGCCATGTAAGGAATGGTAGTATGCGACCAACTGCGATTACGTGGATTTTTAATCGTTGGTTTTCCCGATGCTGCGGTAATATCGATACCGGTCATTTGATCTAAACGAAACCGATGTAATTTGTCAATGAACTTTTGTGGCTGATTGCCATAATATTGGTCGGCCAATTTTGCAAATGCCACATTGCTACTCATCATAAAAGCTTCTTTAACCGTTACCGCATGGGTGCCCATATGCGCATCCTTAATGGTAAGATTAGCGAAACGTTTGCTCCCCCCTTCGCAATCCACAATAGATTGATTGGTTACATATTGATCATCTATTAAAGCAAGCAATGTAGCAAGCTTAAAAACTGAACCCGGTTCGGTAGCTTTACCAAAACCATAATTCAAATCTTCTTTAAAAGAGCTGTCTGGTTGCATTCCCAAATTGGCAATAGCTTTAATTTTTCCGGTTGCCGTTTCCATTACAATGGCCGTACCGTGATTAGAATTATTACCCTTCAACATTTCATGCAGTGCTTTTTCTGTTACATCCTGCATGTAGGTATCAATGGTGGTTACAATGTCTTTTCCATTTTCAGGTTCTAATTCTGCACCCTCAACCGGCATATAAGCGCCGGCGATATAGCGCATCAATCTTTGCCCCGTGGTACCTCTTAAAAAACTATCGTAACTCTGTTCTAATCCAACGTTTTTTATTGCCAAATCTCTCGACAAACCAATGGTTCTATTCGCCATTAAACCGTATGGGTTAATCCGCTTGTCGCGTT